>NZ_JPUX01000002.1:600000-773290 GCF_000738675.1 Serratia nematodiphila DZ0503SBS1
GCGCGCTTTGCAGGCCAGCACCGCATCCACGACCTCCTGCGGCACTTCGGCGTATTCGGCGTGCATCACGTGATCTTCGATGGTTTCCACGCGCACCGGCTGGAAGGTGCCGGCGCCGACGTGCAGCGTCACGAACGCCATTTCCACGCCCTTGGCGCGCAGCGCCGCCAGCAGCGGTTCGTCGAAATGCAGGCCGGCGGTCGGCGCGGCGACCGCGCCCGGCTTCTCGCTGTAAACCGTCTGATACAGCTCGCGGTCGGCGTCTTCATCCGGGCGAGCGATATACGGCGGCAGCGGCATATGGCCGGCCGCGTTGAGAATGGTGAATACGTCACGCTCGTCGTTGAAACGCAGCTCGAACAGCGTCTCATGGCGCGCCACCATGGTGGCGGCGATGCTCTCGTCATCCCCCAGCAGCAGCTCGGCGCCCGGCTTGGGCGCTTTCGACGCGCGCACGTGCGCCAGCACGCGATGGTCGTCCAGCACGCGCTCCACCAGCACTTCAATCTTGCCGCCGCTGACCTTGCGGCCGAACATGCGCGCCGGGATCACGCGGGTATTGTTGAACACCAGCAGATCGCCGGCCTCCAGCTTGTCCAGCAGATCGGTGAATACACCATGCGTCAGCGCCCCGCTCGGCCCGTCCAGCTGCAGCAGGCGGCATGCGCTGCGCTCGGCCTGGGGATAATGGGCAATCAGGGATTCGGGAAGTTCAAACGAAAAATCAGCGACGCGCATGGGTATTCACTTCTTCAATTTAGGGCTGGTTGGTAAAAAACAGGCGGCCTAGTCTAAAGCCGGGGGCGGTCAGCGGCAAGAAATAAGGAGGATTTGCCTGACTTCAGGTATAGTTGAGGGATGAATTTTCTCGCTCATCTTCACCTGGCCATGCTGGCGGACAGCTCGCTGCTGGGCAACCTGCTGGCCGACTTCGTGCGCGGCAACCCCGCCGCCGACTACCAGCCCGATGTGGTGGCCGGCATCATGATGCACCGCCGCGTCGACGTGTTGACCGACAGCCTGCCGCAGGTCAAAACCAGCCGCGACTATTTCAGCGCCCCCTACCGCCGCGTGGCGCCGATCACCCTCGACGTGGTGTGGGACCATTTTTTGGCGCGCCACTGGCAGCAGCTGGAGCCCTCGCGCGATCTGCACCAGTTTACCCAGGAAGCCCGCAGCCAGATCGAACCTTACCTGCCGCTCACGCCGCCGCGTTTTCAGAACCTGAACGGCTATCTGTGGCCGGAGCGCTGGCTGGAACGCTACGCCGAATTGCCGTTCATCGCCCGAGTGTTGCAGGGCATGGCCAGCCGCCGCCCGCGCCTCGAAGCGCTGGCCGGCTCGTTCGCCGATGTCGAACAACATTATCATCAGCTTGAAACACAATTCTGGCAGTTTTATCCGCAAATGATGCGGCAGGCGAAGGAAAAAACGCTCTGAGGTCAAGCCCAAGCGTTTGAAATTGCTGCGCCTTGCAAGAATTTACGTTTTGCCGCTTGCCCTTTTGTGGGAAAAGGTTATTTTTAAAGCTCGATAAAATATATCAACGACTTTGATAGGTGAAAGCTATCTCATCGATTGGTCTTTTACCCTTTATTCACCAAGTCACGGCCCCTATACTGGCCCTTGCTTTTACATCCACCCTTTAACACCTATTACAGGAGTAATTATGGTCCTGGTAACTCGTCAAGCCCCTGACTTCACTGCAGCTGCCGTACTGGGTAGCGGAGAAATCGTTGAAAACTTCAACCTGAAGAAGCACCTGAACGGCAAACCAGCCGTCCTGTTCTTCTGGCCAATGGACTTCACCTTCGTATGCCCTTCCGAGCTGATCGCTTTCGATCACCGCTATGAAGAGTTCCAGAAGCGTGGCGTTGAAGTGGTTGGCGTTTCCTTCGACTCAGAATTCGTTCACAACGCATGGCGTAAAACCCCTGTCGACAAAGGCGGCATCGGTGAAGTGAAATACGCAATGGTTGCTGACGTTAAGCGTGAAATCCAGAAAGCTTACGGCATCGAACACCCGGAAGCCGGCGTTGCGCTGCGCGGCTCCTTCCTGATCGACAAAGACGGCATCGTGCGTGCTCAGGTGGTTAACGACCTGCCAATCGGCCGTAACATCGACGAAATGATCCGTACCGTTGACGCGCTGCAATTCCACGAAGAGCACGGTGAAGTGTGCCCGGCTCAGTGGGAAAAAGGCAAAGCAGGTATGGGCGCTTCCCCAGACGGCGTGGCAAAATACCTGTCTGAAAACGCTGCCAAGCTGTAATTTCAGCCTGATAGTGAATCAACCGGCCCCCGCGGCCGGTTTTTTTATGCTCCATTTTGGGGCAGCCCGCCCGCCTTCAGTGCTTTATTTCCCTGTTTCCGCTCACATTTCCTACCCTGTTCACCGCGCGTACGCCCATCTGCGGCTACTATCAATAACGCTGGCTCGCGCTTTGCAAGCGAGTAACGGCAAGCAAACACAACACAATAAAAAACTGACAGGGTAGGAATAACTATGTTTTTACAGAAATGGAGCAAACCCCTGACCATGGCGGCGCTGCTGGTCAGCGGCAGCCTGTACGCGGCATCCAACCCAGCGGTGGAGGCCCAAAACGGCATGGTGGTCACCTCGCAGCATCTGGCCTCGCAGGTCGGGGTGGATATCCTGAAAATGGGCGGCAACGCCATCGACGCCGCCGTGGCGGTCGGCTATGCGCAAGCGGTGGTTAACCCCTGCTGCGGCAACATCGGCGGCGGCGGCTTTATGACCGTCCACCTGGCGGACGGCACCGATACCTTCATCAACTTCCGCGAAACCGCGCCGGCGGCGGCCAGCGCCAACATGTATCTGGAGGCCGACGGCAAGGTGAAAAAAGACGCCAGCCTGTACGGCTATCTGGCGGCGGGCGTGCCGGGCACCGTGCTGGGGATGGAAACCGCGCGTGAGAAGTACGGCAAGCTGAGCCGCGAACAGGTGCTGGCGCCGGCGATC
Organism: Serratia nematodiphila DZ0503SBS1; assembly: GCF_000738675.1. Classification (NCBI taxonomy): domain Bacteria; kingdom Pseudomonadati; phylum Pseudomonadota; class Gammaproteobacteria; order Enterobacterales; family Yersiniaceae; genus Serratia; species Serratia nematodiphila. Next base: position 602,984 of record NZ_JPUX01000002.1, read on the forward strand.
AAGCTGGCGCGCGAAGGTTTTGTGCTGACCCGCGCCGACACCGATATCCTCGACACCACCATCGCACGCTTCAAGCAGGATCCCGAATCGGCCAAAATCTTCCTGCGCCCGGACGGCAGTCCGCTGCAGCCGGGGGATAAACTGGTGCAAACCGATCTGGCCAACACGCTGGAGGCCATCGCCAAAGGCGGAACCGACGCCTTCTATAAAGGCAAGATCCCGCAGGCGGTGGAGGCGGCAGCCAAACAGGGCGGCGGCATTTTGACGGCGGCCGACTTCGCCAACTACAAAGTCACCGAAACGCCGCCGATCACCTGCAGCTATCGCGGCTACAAGTTCGTGTCGGCGCCGCCTCCCAGCTCCGGCGGCGTGACGCTGTGCGAAATCCTCAACGTGGTGGAAGGCTATGATCTGAAAAGCATGGGCTTCAACTCGGCGGCGGCCATTCACACCATGACCGAAGCGATGCGTCATGCCTACATGGATCGCAACACCTACCTGGGCGACCCGGAATTCATCAAGAACCCGATCGACCGGCTGGTGAGCAAGAGCTACGCCGAGCAGATCCGCAAGAAAATCGTCGCGGACAAGGCCACGCCGTCGGAAAACGTGCAGCCCGGCATGGAGCCGCATGAGAAGCCGGAAACCACCCACTATTCGATTGTCGATCACGACGGCAACGCGGTCTCCACCACCTATACCGTCAACGGCCGCTTCGGCGCTGTCGTCATCGCACCGGGCACCGGCTTCTTCCTCAATGACGAGATGGACGACTTTACGGTCAAAGTGGGCGAGAAAAACCTGTACGGGCTGGTGCAGGGCACCGCCAACAGCATTGCCCCCGGTAAGCGCCCACTATCGTCGATGAGCCCGACGCTGGTGACCAAGGACAACAAGATCTTTATGGTGCTGGGTTCGCCGGGCGGTTCGCGCATCATCACCATCACCCTGCAGACCGCGTTGAACGTGATCGACCACGGCATGGCGCCGCAGGAAGCGGTGGACGCGCCGCGCATCCATCACCAATGGTTGCCGGATGAGGTGTACTACGAACAGCGCGGCGTTTCCGCCGATACGCTGAAGCTGCTGAGCGGCATGGGCTATAAGATGGTCGAGCAAACGCCGTGGGGCGCCGCCGAACTGATTCTGGTCGGCTTGCCGGGCGCGGCGGGCGTCACTCCGGCCAACTCCGGCAACGATTCGGCGGTTTCCGGCAAAGTGCGCGAAGGCTATCTGTACGGCGCCAACGACGTGCGCCGTCCGGCAGGCTCCGCGGTCGGTTACTGATGTAAATACCCACTCACCTTAATCGCGGGGGCGTTTCTGCCCCCGCACTCCCTTTAGCCCTCGCAGCGCCATACGGTGGCCGACTCTTCCGCCAACTGCAGCCGCAACCCGCCCGCCGTTTCGCTCAACTCTCCCCGCCCTTCCACACGCCGCCACGGGCCGCGCGCCAACAGCGGGTTATGCGGCAGCTGCGCCTGGCCGCTGCCGTCGCGCTGCAGCGCCACCAACACCTGCTCCTGCTGATACAGGCGCACGAACACCAGCGTTTCTCCGCTGGCGTACAACACCTGGCAGCCGCCACGGCGCAAGGCCAGGCTCTGTTTACGCAGCGCCGCCATGCGCTGGAACAGCGCCAGCAGCGGCCGGTCCCAGTCGCCGACGTCCCACGGGAACGGCTTGCGGCAGAACGGATCGTTGCCGCCGTCCAACCCAATCTCATCGCCATAATAGAGGCAAGGCACACCGATCCAGCTCAGCAGCCACACCGCCGCCATCTGCATGCGCGCCGCGTTCCCCTGCAACAGCGTGAGGAAACGCGCGGTATCGTGGCTGTCCAGCTGATTGAACTGGATCAGCTGGCGGCTGTGCGGCAGCCCGGCGCGGTAACCGTCCATCCACTGCGCGCACCCGGCGGCGTCCAGCCGCACCGGGTGGTAGGCCACGTCCAGCCCCGCCAAAAACGCCCGCACCGGCAGCGCGAAGCCCATGTAGTTCATCGCCGCATCCTCCACGCCGGCGTGCAGCCAGCGGCGCGCGTCGCCGAAGTGCTCGCCCAAGACATAGGCCTGCGGATTCTCCTGCTTCACCACCTGATAGATGCCCGCCAGGTGGCGCAGATTGCCGGTGGCGCCGCCGTTCTCCCCCAGCATATGCACCACGTCCAGCCGCCAGCCGTCGATGCTGTACGGCGGGCGCAGCCAGTGACGCACCACGCTGCCTTCGCCCTGATAAATCGCTTCCGCCACCTGCGGCTCGGCGAAGTTGAGCTTCGGCAGGCTGGCGTTGCCCTTCCAGTCGAGCGCGCGGCCGTCCGGGTAGAAGTTGAACCAGCCGCGATACGGCGAATCGGGGTGGTGACAGGCGCCGTTTTCGCCCTGACGATGGCGGTCAAACCACGGGTGCGAATCGCCGGTGTGGTTGAAGACCCCGTCCAACACCAGTTTCATGCCCACCTTGTGAGTGCTTACTCGCAAACGCTGCAGCGCCGCGTTGCCGCCGAAGTGCGGATCGACCTGGTAATAGTCCTCGGTATCGTACTTATGCACGCTCGGCGCGGTAAAAATCGGGTTCAGGTACAGCGCCGTCACGCCCAGCTGCTGCAGGTACGGCAGTTTGCCGCTGATGCCGTCCAGATCGCCGCCGTAAAAGGTCGAGGCGGCGTGGCGATCCTCCAACGGGTGCTGCCAGTCGCGCCGAATCACCTCGGCGCCGGCCGCATGATGGCGATAGCTGCCGCTCTGGATGCCGTGCTCGCCGCCGCTGCTGGCGAAGCGATCGGGAAAAATCTGGTAGAACAGCTGATCCGCCACCCACTCGGGGCCATTGTCAGGATCGTCGACGGCGAACTGCGCCAGCTGGCCCGGCGGCGTTGGCGACCAGCCCTGCGGGCCGAACCACTGTTGGCGATCGGCCCACAGCAGCTTGAAGCAGTAACGCCGCGTCGGCTCGCCCTCATTCAGCGTCAGGCTGGCCTGGTAGCGCCGCATCCCCTCGTGGCGCTGCGCTTTCATCACCAGCAGCCACTCTTCATTGTCCGGTTCGGCGCGCAAAAACACCCGTTCCGGCAGTTCATCCCCTTGTAACCACAGCGTGATATCCAAACGTTGCCCTTGCTTCACCACAAAAGGCGGGACCGGTTGATGCCAGGCGTTAAGCATACTGTTCTCCTGCTGTACCAAACGAAATCGACGGCGTTCTTCAAGAAACGAACAATGCCACGTTAAGTGCAACTCCCCCTCCTCTCTGGCCGCAAAACCCGGGGATGAGCCGGGGGGCGGAGACCGAAAAATAGCGCTAACTTGATGTAAAAAAAGGTAAACAGGCACAAATCCTGCACGTTACCCCTTAGGCTAACGCGTTTTAAGTTTACAGGATATTTTTTGCGCATTTTTTAAGGAGCGGTAATGCAACAACAGATAACGCGCTGGCTGGAACAGTTTGGTTTGGAATTCGGCGGAGTGATGTCGCTGTTGATGGTATTGGGGTTGATTGTTCTGATCTCGGTGGCGATCCACCTAGTGCTGCACCGGGTGGTGTTGGCTGCTCTTCAGCGCCGTGGCCAGCAATCGCAGCGCGTCTGGCAACAGGCCATCACCCAATACAAACTGTTCCAGCGCGTGGCGCTGCTGCTGCAAGGGGTGATCATCAGTATCCAGGCGACGCTGTGGCTGCAGAGCGGCAGCCAGACTCAGGCGGTGATCGTTACCGCCGCACAGGTGTGGATCCTCGCCTTCACCCTGCTGTCGCTGTTCTCGCTGCTGGATACGCTGCTGGCGCTGCTGCGCCAAAGCCCGATTTCCAATCAGCTGCCGCTGCGCGGCATTTTCCAGGGCCTGAAACTGGTGGCGGCGATCCTGATCGGCATCATGATCGTCTCATTGCTGATGGGCAAATCGCCGCTGCTACTGCTCAGCGGCCTGGGCGCCATGACCGCGGTCTTGATGTTGGTGTTCAAGGATCCGATCCTCGGGCTGGTGGCCGGCATTCAGCTCTCCGCCAACGATATGCTGAAGATCGGCGACTGGCTGGAAATGCCGAAATACGGCGCCGACGGCGCGGTCACCGACATCGGCCTGACCACGGTCAAAGTGCGTAACTGGGACAACACCGTCACCACCATACCGACCTACGCGCTGATCTCCGACTCGTTCAAAAACTGGCGTTCGATGTCGGAATCCGGCGGGCGCCGCATCAAGCGCAGCTTGAATATCGACACCGGCAGCGTGCACTTCCTGTCGGAAGAGGAACAGCGCCGCCTGCAGCGCAACCCGCTGCTGCACAGCTACCTGAACGTTAAGACCCAGGAACTGAGCCAGCACAACCAGGAGATCGCCGTCGATCTGGCCTCGCCGCTCAACGGCCGCCGTCTCACCAACCTCGGCACGCTGCGCGCCTATCTGGAAGCCTACCTGCGCGCTCATCCGCGTATTCACCAGAACATGACGCTGATGGTACGCCAGCTGGCGCCGACGCCGGAGGGCCTGCCGCTGGAAATCTACGCCTTCACCAACACCACGGTTTGGGCGGAGTATGAAAGCATTCAGGCGGATATTTTCGACCATATCCTGGCGGTGATCGACGAGTTCGGCCTGCGCGTGCATCAGACGCCGACCGGCAACGACCTGCGCGGCATGCTGCGACAAAGCGCGAACGCTTCCTGACGTCAGCTGACGTAACTGTGTCTGCTGGTAATTATTCGCTTTCAATTGCCAGCAGATATCTCCATCCCCTTCTTTTCCCCGGCGAAAACGGCGTTAATGCGCCATCACCTTCACCACCGAGAGGGAAAGCCCTTGCTGAAACGGTTACGTCATCGGCTGTTCACCCTGATGGCCACGCTGCTGTTTATCGGCTGCCTGCACAGCGCATCGCTGGATGAAAGCCGCATGCCCCGCAATCTGCAACCTTCGCTGAGCGCCCTTAGCAGCAATCTGCAGGACATTCGCGAAGTGCTGGCACGCTGCGCCGGCGAGGAAGAGGAGGAACGCCTGAACGACGGCGGCATGCGCATCGAAGCGCGCGCCGCCGGGGATGAGGAAGTGGAAGATAAACCCTAAAAAAACACCGGCCTCAGCCGGTGTTTTTCCATTTAGTCTTGCTGCGTCGCCAACAGCGCGCGTTTTTTCTGGCGGTTGACCTTGAACCAGTACCCCGCCAGCAGCAACACCACCCAGACCAGGCCGGCGTACAGCGAGACGCGCGTGGTCGGGAAATAGCCGATCAGGCCGATGATGAATACCAGGAACACGATCGCCACCACCGAGGTGAACACCCCGCCGCGCAGCGGGAACGCCAGCTGCTTCACCTGCTCTTTGCTCAGGCTGCGGCGGAAGGCGATTTGGGAGAACAGGATCATGATCCACACCCACACGGTGGCGAAGGTCGCCAGGGAGGCGATCACCAGGAATACGCTCTCCGGCATGATGTAGTTGAGGTACACCGCCAGCAGCAGCGCCAGCATCATCACCACCACCGTCACCCAGGGAATGCCGCGTTTCGACACCTTGCTGAACATCTTCGGCGCATGGCCCTGCTCGGCCATGCCATGCAGCATGCGGCCAACGCCGAACACGTCGCTGTTGATCGCCGACAGCGAAGCGGTGATCACCACGAAGTTGAGGATGCCTGCCGCCACGGTGATGCCCATATGCTGGAAGGTCAGCACGAACGGGCTGCCGTTGGTGCCCACCTGGTTCCACGGGTAGATCGACATGATGACAAACAGCGTACCGACGTAGAACACCAGAATGCGCCACGGCACCGAGTTGATGGCTTTGGGAATCGATTTTTTCGGATCTTTGGCTTCGCCGGCGGTGATGCCGATGATTTCAATGCCGCCGTAAGCGAACATCACCAGCTGCAGCGACAGGATCATGCCGATAACGCCGTTGCTGAAGAAGCCGCCGTTCGACCACAGGTTATGAATGCCGGTCGGTTGCCCGCCGTTGCCGATACCCCAGATGATGATGCCGATGCCGGCCGCGATCATGATGATGATGGTGGCGACCTTGAAGAACGAGAACCAGAACTCCAGCTCGCCGAATACCTTGACGCTCATCAGGTTGATGGCACCGATGATCAGCACCACGCTCAGCACCCAGATCCAGTGCGGCACTTCCGGGAACCAGACGCCCATATAGATGCCGAAGGCGGTCACGTCGGCGATGGCGACGATCAGAATTTCAAAGCAGTAAGTCCAGCCGGTGATGTAACCCGCCATCGGGCCGAGGTAGTCCTGCGCGTAGCGGGAAAATGAGCTGGCCTGCGGGTTATTGACCGACATCTCCCCCAGTGCGCGCATGATGATGAAGGCCACGATGCCGCCGATCAGGTAAGCCAGCAGCACGCTCGGGCCGGCCATTTTGATGGCGTCCGCCGAGCCGTAGAACAACCCGGTGCCGATGGCCGATCCCAGCGCCATAAAGCGAATATGGCGCGTACTGAGGCCGCGTTTCAGCTTATTGTCGGAGGCGGTGGTGGGTGACTGTTGTTGCATGAAGATGACCCATAGTTTTAAACGTAAAAAAGCCACGGACATGTCCGTGGCCCTGGATTAAGCCGGGGGATTATCAGTGCGCGGTCACTTGGGAACGCGTGCACACCCGATCATAAATCGCGACCAGCGCCAGCATCAGCAGCGAAGGCGGCAACCATGCCAACCCCTGCTCCGCCAGCGGCAGATGAGTGGTCCAGGCCGGCAGCAGCTGCTGGAAACTGGACGCTTTCACCGCGTCAAGAATACCAAACAACAGGCTGACAAGCATCACCGGCGCGATGATACGCGGCGCGCTGTGCCACCAACGCAGGGTGAAGCTCAGCACCACCAGCACGATGCACGGCGGGTAAATCGCGGTCAGCACCGGAATGGAGATCTGGATCAGGTGGCTCAGGCCGAGGTTGGACACCACCATCGAGAACAGGCCCAGGATAAACACCAGCGTCTTGTAAGAGAACGGCAGGTATTGCGCGAAGAACTCGGCGCAGGCGCAGGTCAGGCCCACCGCGGTCACCATACAGGCGATGAAGATCAGCGCCGCCAGGAAGAAGCTGCCGAGGCCGCCGAAGGTGTTCTGAACGTAAGCGTGCAGGATCACCGCGCCGTTGGTGGCGTCAGGCACCAGCGCGCCGCTGCCGGAACCCAGCTTGAACAGGCTCAGATAAACCAGCGTCAGGCCCACGCCGGCGATCAAACCGGCCAGAATGGTGTAACGGGTCAACAGACCGGCGTCTTTCACGCCGCGCGAACGCGCCGCGTTGACGATAACGATGCCGAATACCAGCGCGCCCAGCGTATCCATGGTCAGATAGCCGTTAACGAAACCGGAGGAGAAAGGCACGCTCTGATAAGCCGCCGTCGCTGGAATCGGCGCGCCGGCAGGCCACAGCAGCGCGGCGATGCCCAGTACGGCCAGCGCGACGATCTTCAGCGGCGCCAGCACATGGCCGACGGTATCGAGCAGGCGGCCCGGATACAAGGAGATGCCGATCACCAGCGCAAAGTACACCAGACTGTAGATGAACAGCGGCATGGCGCCGTCGCCGGTCAGCGGGGCGATGCCCACCTCAAAGGACACGGTGGCGGTGCGCGGCGTGGCGAACAGCGGGCCGACGGCCAGGTAGCAGACGGTCGCCAGCAGCAGGCCGGCGCCGCGGCCGATCGGCGAACTGAGGGCGTCGATGCCGCCGCCGACGCGCGCCAGCGCGATGACGGTGATGACCGGCAGGCCCACGGCGGTGAGCAGGAAGCCCAGCGCAGCGATCCAAACGTGTTCACCGGACTGCAAGCCGACCATCGGTGGGAAGATGATGTTCCCGGCCCCAACGAATAAGGCAAAGGTCATGAAGCCCAGTGCCAGGATATCTTTTGACGTTAAACGATGACTCATACGATGTCGTGTTGCCTGTTCAAATGAAAAAAATTGTCCGATAGCGTGGTGGCAAAACGCCCCACCCGGTTGCCGGCATGCCCGATCGTCGCAGCGCCAAATAAGCACCCTAAACGCAGTCGATCCGGCGTTTATGTCCCTATTCGAAAGTGGCCGCTCATGAAGATGGGCAAAATTTTAGGAGTTATAAAAATGGAGGTTTAATCCGACAACGAAGGCTAAGGTAAACGTTTATAGCGCTTCAAGGCAAGACGCACGGCGAAAAGCAGAGCTATCGACCATATAAACTTTAGCCACCAGTCGATCATATTGGCTATCAATAAATATACACCACATGATTTGTATCATTTTTGAACAATGAATTCACGAAACGTGAAGCATATATCACTTTACCGCGCGAAAACGCCAATAAATGCCCGGTTTTCGCGTGGCATAAGCTCCGTTTTGCCGTGAAAAAAGGCGAAAATTACGCCGCTTTTTGTCGCTTATTGCACCGTGGCCGGCGCGAGCGGTGGCAACCCGAGCGCCTGGCGGGTCTTCTGCAGGGCGGCCGGCGGCAGTGGCAGATAGCCGTCGTGATTGACCAGGCTTTGCCCTGGTGTCGACAGCACGCGATCGAGAAACGCGGCGGTCAGTGGCTCCAGCGGTTGATGGGGGGCTTTATTGATGTAGATATACAGATAGCGCGACAGCGGGTAGCGATCGTTGCGCACGTTGGCGGCGGTAGGCGCGACATAGTCTTCTCCCGACTCCGCCAGCGGCAGCAGCCGCACGCCGCTGGCGCGAAAACCGATGCTGGCGTAGCCGATGCCGTTGAGCGAACCGGCCACCGCCTGCACCACCGAGGCCGAACCGGGCAGCTCATTGACGCGCGGCATGAAATCGCCGCCGCACAGCGCGCGCAGTTTGAAATAGCCGTAGGTGCCGGACGCCGAGTTGCGGCCGAAGCGTTGCAGCGAGCGCGTCGCCCAGTCGCCGCGCAGCCCCAGCTCGCCCCAGCGCGTCAGCGGCTGGCTTTCGCCGCAGCGCCGGGTGGCGGAGAAAATGCGGTCGAGCTGCTGCAGGTTGAGGCCGCGCAGCGGATTGTCCTGATGCACCAACACCACCAGCGCATCCACCGCTACCGGCACCGCCAGCGGCGCATAGCCGTAACGGTGTTCGAACGCCGAAACCTCGGCCGCCTTCATCGGCCGGCTCATCGGGCCCAGCTGCGCGGCGCCCGCCGCCAACGCGGTCGGCGCGGTCGACGAACCGGCGGCCTGGATCTGCAGGTTGACGTTGGGATAATGCTGGCTGAAATCCTGCGCCCACAGCGCCATCAGATTCGCCAGCGTGTCGGAGCCGACGCTGGACAGGTTGCCCGCCAACATGCCGTCAGGCTGCGCCAGCGCGCCGCGTCCGGCCAGCAGCGCCAGGCAAAGCAACAGCCCTCGGGTGATTCGGGTCATACCGGTGTCTCGCGTTAATTTTTCACCGCATTCTCTGATAAAGCGGCCGGAACAATCAACCGATTGGGTAAGGTAAAGATAAAGCGGGTGCCGATCCCCGGTTCGCTGAGGATCTCCAGCCGCGCATCGTGATGGCTGAGCGCGTGCTTGACGATCGCCAGCCCCAGCCCGCTGCCGCCGGTCTGGCGCGAGCGGGCCTTGTCGACGCGGTAGAAACGCTCGGTCAGGCGCGGCAGGTGCTCGGCGGCGATGCCAGGCCCGTTGTCGCTGACCTGGAACTGCGCGCCATGCGCCGTCTGCTGCCAGCTGACTTCGATATGGGTGCCCTTCGGCGTGTGGTTGACCGCATTGTACACCAGGTTAGACACCGCGCTGCGCAACTGGTCTTCATTGCCGAACACGTTGAGCTGTTCGTTCACCCGGAAGGTGATCTCGTGATTGCCGCCGCTCAGCGATTGCGCCTCACGCTGCAACACCCGCAGCATCAGCGGAATATCCACCCGCTCGTTCATGTCGACATTGGGCGCCGCCTCGATGCGCGACAGCGTCAGCAGTTGCTTGACCAGCCCGTCCATCCGGCGGGTCTGCTCTTGCATGGTGCTCAGCGCCTTGCTGCGCAGCGAGCCATCCTGCTCTTCGTCGCCCATCATCTCCAGGTAGCCCTGCAGCACCGTCAGCGGCGTACGCAGCTCATGGCTGACGTTGGCGAAGAAGTTGCGCCGCGCGCCCTCCAACTGACGCATCTGGGTGACGTCGCGCGCCACCATCAGCAATTGCCCTTCGGAATACGGCATCACGCGGAATTCGACGTAGTGTTCGTTGTTCAGCTGCAGCGTCAGCGGGCGCGAAAACTCCTGCTGTTGCAGATAGTGGCTGAATTCCGGATAACGCAGCAGGTTAAGGATGTGCTGGCCGTTGTCTTCCGGCCAGCGAAAGCCGAGCAGATGCTGCGCCAGCCCGTTGCACCAGAAGATGTTGCCCTCGACGGTGGTCATCACCACCGCGTCAGGCAGCGATTCGGCCCCGCTGCGAAAGCGCTTGATCAGCAGCGCCAGCTCGCGCCGGCGGCGGCGGTTGCGCTGCTGCATCTGATACAGGCCATAGAACAGCGGCTCCCAGCTCCAGCGGCCGGGCGGCGGCGTCATGCTGCGGTCGATCCACAGCCAATGGGAGAGTTTGAGCTGGTTGTAGAAATTCCACACCAGCGCAGCCAGCGCGGAGGCCAGCAGGAACCAGGGCAGATAACCGAAAATCAGCCCCAGCAGTAAGGCGGGCAGACAGAAAAGAGCCAGCTCCAGAGCCAGCCTCTTCCACGACAGACGTTCTAACACGGCATATTCTCCAGCGCGGCGCGATCAGTAGCGCGTTGAGAACCGGTAGCCGGTGCCCCGAACGGTTTGAACCATTTTATCATGCCCACTGGTTTCTAACGCCTTGCGGAGCCGACGGATATGCACGTCAACGGTACGGTCTTCCACATAAACGTTAGTGCCCCAGACGTGATTAAGCAACTGCTCGCGGCTATAAACCCGCTCCGGATGGGTCATAAAGAAGTGCAGCAGCTTGAACTCGGTCGGCCCCATGTCCAGCGCCTGATCGTTCGCCATTACGCGGTGGGAGGACGGATCCAGGCTCAACCCTTGCATTTCAATCACTTCTTCCACCGCCATCGGCGAAATGCGGCGCATGACCGCTTTGATGCGCGCCACCAGCTCCTTGGGCGAGAACGGCTTGGTGATGTAATCATCCGCCCCCACTTCCAGGCCGCGCACCCGGTCTTCTTCTTCGCCGCGCGCGGTCAACATCATCACCGGGATATCGCGGGTCAGCGCTTCGCGCTTCATATGTTTGATAAACTGAATGCCGGAACCGCCGGGCAGCATCCAGTCAAGCAACACCAAATCAGGGAACGGCTCAGACAGACGCGTCACGGCGCTGTCATAATCCTCGGCTTCCAACGGTTGGTAACCATTCTGTTCCAACACAAAGCACACCATCTCACGGATCGGCGCTTCGTCTTCCACCACCAGTATGCGTCTTGCCATCGTCAATCCTGCCAATGTGTTAGCGACTTTTCGGGCGCCATTATGCGTCAGTTTTGTGACACTTTTATGAAAAAAACCGGCTGTTATAGGCAGTAAGCATAGCGATTATTTCCCGCAGTAACGAAAAATCATCCGGTTGTCATCATCATTGCGCCGGGACAGCCGCCGCCGCCGCCTTTATAATCATCGCCATTATCTTTACATCCGGGAGTGTCATGCGCCTGATCCACACCTCTGACTGGCACCTTGGCCAGTACTTTTTCACCAAAAGCCGCGCCGCCGAGCACCAGGCTTTTCTGAACTGGCTGATCGAACAGGTAGATCAGCAGCAGGTGGATGCGCTGATCGTCGCCGGAGATCTGTTCGATACCGGCTCGCCGCCCAGCTATGCCCGCGAGCTGTACAACCGCTTCGTGGTGGAACTGCAGCGCACCGGCTGCCAGTTGGTGGTGCTGGGCGGCAACCACGATTCGGTCGCGACGCTGAACGAATCGCGTGAACTGCTTTCCTGCCTGAACACCACGGTGATCGCCAGCGCGCAGGGCGCCGTCGAGCAGCAGATCGTGGTGCTTAACCAACGCGACGGCCAGCCGGGCGCGGTGCTGTGCGCCATCCCGTTCTTGCGGCCGCGCGATCTGCTCACCAGCCGCGCCGGCGAATCCGGCGCACAGAAACAGCAGGCGCTGCAGGAAGCCATCGCCGAACATTATCAAGCGCTGTATCAGGCGGCCTGCGAGCGCCGCGACCAGTTGGGCCTGCCGCTGCCGATCGTCGCCACCGGCCACCTGACCACCGTCGGCGTCACCACCTCCGACTCGGTGCGCGACATCTATATCGGCACCCTCGACGCCTTCCCGGCGCAGGCCTTCCCGCCCGCCGACTATATCGCGTTGGGGCACATTCACCGCGCGCAGAACGTCGCCAAATCGGAGCATATTCGCTATAGCGGCTCACCGATCCCGCTCAGCTTCGATGAGCTGGGCAAAGCCAAAAGCGTCTTCCTGGTGGATTTCGCCGACGGCGCTTTGCAACGGGTAGACGCGTTAACGATCCCGCAGTTTCAGCCCATGCAACTGATCAAAGGCGATCTGGCCGAGATCGAACGGCAGCTGCGGCAATTTGCCGATTATGCCGGCGAGCTGCCGGTGTGGCTGGATATCGAAGTGGCGACGCAGGACTACCTCAGCGATATCCAGCGCCGCATCCAGCTGCTGGCGGATGCGCTGCCGGTGGAAGTGGTGCTGCTGCGGCGCAGTAAAGAGCAGCGCCGCCAGGCGATCGCGCAGCAGGATAAGGAAACGCTGAACGAGCTGAGCGTCAACGAGGTGTTCGAACGCAGGTTGGCGCAGGAGGCTGAGATGCCCGAAACGCGCCAACAGCGGATGCGCCAACTGTTCCGCCAGGTGGTCGAGGCGGTGCAGCACACCCCTGAAGAGAGCAACCCATGAAAATCCTCAGCCTGCGGTTAAAAAACCTCAACTCGCTGCAGGGCGAATGGAAAATTGACTTCACCGCCGAGCCGTTCGCCAGCAACGGTCTGTTCGCCATTACCGGCCCGACCGGCGCGGGCAAAACCACCCTGCTGGACGCCATTTGCCTGGCGCTGTACCACCAGACGCCGCGTCTCAACGTCACGCCAAGCCAGAATGAACTGATGACCCGCCACACCGCCGAATCGCTGGCGGAGGTCGAGTTCGAGGTCAAGGGCATCGGCTATCGCGCCTTCTGGAGCCAGCGCCGCGCCAAAAACGCGCCGGACGGCAATCTGCAGGCGCCGAAGGTCGAACTGGCGCGCCGCGAGGACGGCAAGATCCTGGCGGACAAAGTGCGCGACAAGCTGGAGCTTACCGCCGCCATCACCGGGCTGGACTTTGGCCGCTTCACCAAATCGATGATGCTGTCTCAGGGGCAGTTCGCCGCGTTCCTCAACGCCGACGCCAACGATCGCGCCGAGCTGTTGGAAGAGCTGACCGGCACCGAAATCTATGGGCGGTTGTCCGAACAGGTGTTCGAGTCGCACAAGCAGGCCAAAACCGACCTGGATGCGTTGCACCAACGCGCCAGCGGCATCGAACTGCTGAACGACGAGCAGCGCCAGTCTCTGACCGAACAGCTGGCGGCGCTGAGCGCGCAGGAAATCGCTCTCGGCGAACAAACCCAGCGGCAGCAACAGGCGCTGAGCTGGCTGCAACAATGGCAACGCCTCCGGCAACAGCAAAGCGAGGGGCAATTGCGGCTGGACACCGCCCAGCGCGAGCAGGCGGAGGCCGCCCCGCAGCTGCAGCGGCTGGCGCTCAGCGAGCCGGCCGAGAAATTGCGGCCGCTGCGCGGTGAACGCGATCGCTGCCGCGCCGAGCTGCAGACGATACAACAGCAGGCAGCCCAGCTGACGCAACAGCAGGAACAGCAGTCGGCGCAGCTGGCGCCGCTGCAGCAGACGGTGGAAAAAGCCCGTCTGGCGCAGCAAGCGCATGCCGAACACATGCGGCAACAGCAACAGTTGATCGACGAGCAGGTCGCCCCGCTCGACCATCAAATAGCCCAACTGCAGTCGACACAGGCCGAACGTAGACAGGCCGGCGATGCCGCCGCGCAGCAGTGCGCCCAGCAGCAGACCGCGCTGGAGCAGCTCACCGTCCAGCGCAATCAACTGACGACGCAGACCGCACAGCATCAGCAGCAGTTGAACGCGCTGACCGAAGCGCTGGCCGCTCAACAACAGCAGCAGCAAGCGCTGGAGGCGCAAACGCCGCTGGCCCCGCTGCGCCAGCGCCTGAGCGTCCTGGCGGATCTGCGCCCGACGCGCCAGCAGCTGTTTACTCTATCCTCTTTATCGCAGCAAATCGTTAAACGGCTGGAACAACAGCGGCAAGAGCTAAACAGCGGTCAACATGAACTTACCCAGTTGGAACCGCAGCTAGAACTCATCCGTCAGCGATTTAAGCAGCAGAAAGCCCACCAGGCCGATGTTGAAAAAACCTATGCGCTGGAACAACGGATCGTGGGTCTGGAGGCCGAGCGCGCCCGTTTGCAACCCGGCTCCCCCTGCCCGCTGTGCGGCTCATGCGAGCACCCGGCGGTAGAACAATACCAAGAGGTAAAACTGTCAGAAACCGCGCAACGTCTGGAGCAAATGAAAGTCCAGACCGAAGCATTGCAAAAACAAGGCGTCGAGCTGCGAGCCCGTTACGACAACCTGCAACAGCAATTGCAGCGTCAGCAGCAAACCATCGCGCAGGATGAACAACAGCTGGCCGGCCAACAGCAGCAGTGGCGGCAGCTCAGCGCGCCGCTGGCGTTCGATTTTACGCTGGCGGATGGCGAGCAACTCAGCGCCTGGCTGAGTGGCTGCGACGACGAAGAACGGCGCGGGCAACAGGCGCTGCAGCAGCATGAACAGGCGGCGCAGACGGTACAGCAGGCGAAGGATGCGCTCATCGCTCTGCAAACGCAGCAGCAGCAGACGCAGCAACAGCTGGCGTTGCTCGAAGAACGCTTTACGCTGCTGCAGAAAGCCCACGCCGACAGCCTGCAACAGCAGCAAGAGCTGCATCAACGCTGGCAAGAAGGCGAGAAGACCCTTGCCGAACGACGCGCGCAGCGGCTGGCGCTGTTCGGCGAACAGCAGGTCGCCGAGGTGCGCGAACAGCTGCGCGTCAAACAAACCGCCTGTGAACAGGCCAGTTTGCAGGCCGCCGAGCAGTGGCAAAAGGCGCAGGAACTGCGCGAGCGCCTGGCCGGCCAGCAGGCCGGGCTGCAACAGCAACACAACCAGATGCAGGAGCGGCTGCAGCAGGCGCAGCAGCAGTGGCAGCAGGCGCTGGCCGACAGCGAATTCGCCGATGAAACCGCCTTCGCCGCCGCGCTGCTGGACGACGCCCTGCGCCGCGAATTGCAGCAGCGCAAAGAGCAGCTGCAACAGCGGCAAGTGGAGGCCGCCGCCCTGCTGACACAGGCGACGCAAACGCTGGAGCAGCACCGGCAGAACCGCCCTGAAGGGCTGGATGAAGCCAACGCGGATCTCGACGCGCTCACCCAATCGCTGGCCGAGCTGGCGCAGCAGTTGAAGGCGCTGCAGCTGCGCCAGGGCGAACTGCGCAACCAGCTGGCAAGCGACGCCGAACGCCGTCTCAATCAGCAGGCGCTGTTCGAGCAGATCGCCCGCAGCCAGCAAGACTACGACGACTGGAGCTACCTCAACCAGCTGATCGGCTCAAAAGAAGGCGACAAGTTCCGCCGCTTCGCTCAGGGGCTGACGCTCGATCATCTGGTGTATCTGGCTAACCTTCAGCTCGGCCGGCTGCACGGGCGCTACCTGCTGCAGCGCAAGACCAGCGACGCGCTGGAGCTGCAGGTGGTGGACACCTGGCAGGCGGACGCGCTGCGCGATACCCGCACCCTGTCCGGCGGCGAGAGTTTCCTGGTCAGCCTGGCGCTGGCGCTGGCGTTGTCCGATCTGGTCAGCCACAAAACCAGCATCGACTCGCTGTTCCTCGACGAAGGTTTCGGCACGCTGGACGCCGAAACCCTCGATACCGCGCTGGACGCGCTGGACAGTCTGAACGCCTCCGGCAAAACCATTGGCGTGATCAGTCACGTCGAGGCGATGAAAGAGCGTATTCCGGTGCAGATCAAAGTGAAAAAGGTCAACGGGCTCGGCGTCAGCCGGTTGGAAGCGCACTTCAGGCTGGAATGATCCCGCCGCGCGCGGCGCAGAAGTGTGACCGCGGCGGCACTCCGCAGTGAAAAGCGTTGAGCTGCGGCGGGCACGGGTTATTATGCAGGCATAACAGGATTGTTACTGTATCCCCTTCGCCGCTCAGGCCGCAGGACAGAAACATAAAATACAGGCAAAACCTGACGCCCGGGATCGCTTCCGGGCGTCAGGTTTTTTCGTTTTCAGGATGCTGAAACACCGGGAAAAACCATGAAAATCGCTAAAATACTCAATAATAACGTGGTGATTACGCTGGACGACCGTCAGGAAGAGACGGTGGTGATGGGAAAAGGAATCGGCTTTAAAAAGAAGCCCGGCGATACGCTGGACGAAAGCCTGATCGAAAAGGTGTTCACCCATAACGGCGGTGAAATCGCCGAGCGCTATAAAGAGCTGCTCGCCGAGATCCCATTGGCCTGCGTCACCACCGCCGACAGGATCATCACCCTCGCCCGCGAACGCCTGCCGGGCAAGTTGCATAACATCGTCTACATCACGCTCACCGATCACATCCATTTCGCCCTGCAGCGCCATGCGCAAGGGCTGGATATCAAAAATGCGCTGCTGTGGGAGATTAAAAAGCTCTACCCGGCCGAATTCGCCGTCGGGCTGGAGGCGCTGGCTCTGATCGCCCAGCGGCTGGATACCGCGCTGCCGGAAGACGAAGCCGGATTTATCGCCCTGCACCTGGTCAACGCCCAGCTTAACGACGAGATGCACAACACGCTGCACATTACCCGCGTGATGCAAGAGATCCTCAACCTGGTCAAATACCATTTCCGCTTTGATTACAACGAGGAATCCCTGAGCTACCACCGGTTCGTCACCCACTTGAAATTTTTCGCCCAGCGCCTGCTGGGGAAAAACTACGTCGACAGCGACGACGACTCGCTGTATCAGGTGGTGAAAGAGAAGTACCGCGAGTCATTCGCCTGCGCCGGCAAGATCAACCGCCACATCGAAAAGCACTATCAGCACCAGCTCACCACGGAAGAGATGATGTTCCTGACCATTCATATCGAACGGGTGCGCAGCGAAAGCGAGGAAAAGCCGGTTTAACGGCGGGCGTCCGCCACCCGCACGCCGTACTGCGGAAACACCGCGTCGGCGGAAATCAGCGTCAGCCCCTCGGCCTGCGCCTGGGCGATCAGCATGCGATCGAAAGGATCCTGATGGTGTGGCGGCAGCTGCCCGGCCTGTTGGCAATGAAAGGCGTCCATCGGCAGCGACAGAAAATCTTCGCCCTCGATGATCGCAAAGATGTCTTCCGGCAGCGCCAGCTTGCCCAGCGCCTGCTTAATCGAGATCTCCCAAATGCTGGCCGCGCTGACGTACACCGCATTGCCCGGATCGGCGATCTGCCTTTTGGCGTTCGCGCCCAGGCAGGCGTCATCGATCAGCCACCACAGCAACGCGTGGGTATCCAGCAGCAGGCGCTTCATTCATCGCCCTCAAACAGCGCCGCAATGGCCGCATCCCCGGCGTTGAAATCCGCCGGCACGGTGAACCTGCCCTTGGCAGCGCCAGGGCGGCGCGCTTCCCCCTTGATGGCGACCAGCTGTACGTACGGCTTCCCTGCTTTTGCAATAATCACGGTTTCTCCCTCCGCGGCTCTGTCCGCCAGTTGGCTCAGATTGGATTTGGCTTCGTGCATATTGGCCTGAATCGGCATACGCGTTCTCCTTAGCTAAGTTAGCTAAAGCATAAAGCGCCGTCCAGTTTTTGTACAGCGAAGGGTTTAAAGCGCGAGCAGCCTCGCGCTTTGTTGCAACGCTTAGCGCTGCTGTTGCGGCCACAGCCAGGCCGCACCGCGCACGCCGCTGGAATCGCCGTGAACCGCCTTGCGGATCGGCGTTTCACACTCGCCGCCGAACACCCAGTCTTTCACCAACTGCGGTACCGTGCGGTACAGACGATCCACGTTGCTCATGCCACCGCCGAGCACTACCACGTCCGGATCCAGCATGTTGATCACGTGCGCCAGCGATTTCGCCAATCGCATTTCGTAACGTTCAATCGCTTGTGCCGCCAGCGCATCGCCCCGCTCGCTCAGCGCCATGATCTCATGCCCTTGCAGCGCGTTGCCGCTCAGGCGCGCATAGTCGGTGGCGAAACCGGTGCCGGAAATAAAGGTTTCGATGCAGCCCGGCTTGCCGCAGTAGCACGGCACGTCGCGGGCGTAGCGCAGCTCATCGTCATCCTGCCACGGCAGCGGATTGTGGCCCCATTCGCCGGCGATGCCGTTGCCGCCGGCATGCGCCTGGCCGTTCAGCGCCACGCCGGCGCCGCAGCCGGTGCCGATGATGACCGCAAACACGGTTTTCGCGCCGGCGCCGGCGCCATCGGTGGCTTCCGACACCGCCAGGCAGTTGGCGTCGTTGGCGATGCGCACTTCGCGCGCCAGCAGCGCCGACAGATCCTTATCCAGCGGCTGGCCGTTGAGCCACACCGAGTTGGCGTTCTTTACTCGCCCGGTAAACGGCGACAGCGTGCCGGGAATGCCGATCCCGACCGATCCTCGTTCGCCGGTATGATCCTCCGCCAGTTTCACCAGCCCGGCGATCGCCGCCAGGGTTTGCCGGTAGTCATGGCGCGGCGTGGCGATGCGATGGCGAAACAGCTCCCGCCCGTCATTCGCCAACGCGATCACTTCAATTTTCGTTCCACCCAAGTCGATGCCAATGCGCACGTATTTTTTCTCCTCGATGCCGCGCAGCGTTGTCACAGCCTAATGTAAGCGCGCGAATGAATCACCTGTTTCCCATTCTCCGTCCCGTCCTTTCCCGATGCGCAAAGCGACGCAATTCGGAGAGAATGGGGCGATTTTTCAGCGTCAATTCGTTATCATGCCGCCCTGCTTTTGACGAATCAGCGTGCCGAACGCACGCCCAGCCAGGGATAACATTATGCTGTGGTTTAAGAATTTGATGGTTTACCGTTTGAGCCGCGAAGTGGCGTTAAACGCGGATGAAATGGAAAAACAACTCAGCGCGTTCGCCTTCACGCCGTGCGGCAGCCAGGACATGGCGAAGACCGGCTGGGTCTCCCCGATGGGTTCGCACAGCGATGCGCTGACGCACGCGGTCAACGGCCAGATCATCATCTGCGCGCGCAAGGAAGAGAAAATCCTGCCGTCGCCGGTGATCAAGCAAGAGCTGCAGGCCAAGATTGAGCGCCTGGAGGCGGAGCAACACCGCAAACTGAAGAAAACCGAGAAGGACGCGCTGAAGGATGAAGTGCTGCACAGCCTGCTGCCGCGCGCGTTCAGCCGCTTCAACCAGACCTTCATGTGGATAGACACCGTCAACGACCTGATCATGGTCGACGCCGCCAGCGCCAAACGCGCTGAAGACACGCTGGCGCTGCTGCGCAAAAGCCTCGGCTCGCTGCCGGTGGTGCCGCTGACCATGGAAAGCCCGATCGAACTGACGCTGACCGAATGGGTGCGTTCCGGTGAGATGCCGGCCGGCTTCGCCATTCAGGATGAAGCGGAACTGAAAGCGATTCTGGAAGAAGGCGGCGTGATCCGCTGCAAGAAACAGAATCTGATCAGCGACGAAATCGCGGTGCACATCGAAGCCGGTAAGCTGGTGACCAAGCTGGCGGTGGATTGGCAGGAGCGCATCCAGCTGATGCTGTCGGACGACGGTTCGCTCAAGCGCCTGAAGTTCGCCGACACGCTGCGCGAGCAGAACGACGATATCGATCGCGACGACTTCGCCCAGCGCTTTGACGCCGACTTTATCCTGATGACCAGCGAGCTGGCGGCGTTGATCAAAAACACCATCGAAGCGCTCGGCGGCGAAGCCCAGCGTTAATCTCGCCGCAGAAACGACCAGGGCCCAGCCTTCGCTGAGCCCTGCGTTCCCCTAGCGAACAAAATTTATTTGCTCAGGTAGCGGCACAGATAGGCGGTGGCGTCGGCCACCTGCAGGTTGAACTCGCTGTGCCCCGGCACGAAGAACTTCTCGCCCGGCGTAAACACCTGCCAGTCCGGCGCTCCCGGCAGCAGCACTTTCAGCGCCCCGGTGATCACCGTCATTTCTTCCGGCTGCGCGGTGGAGAAGGTGTATTCGCCCTCTTCCATCACACCCACGCTGGTAAGACCGATGCTGCTACTGTCAAAACCGATAGACTTCACTTTTCCGGCAAAATACTCATTCACTTTCAGCATAGACTGGCACCCGCGTAATCATCTTGATGGAAAATCCATATTGGGGGATTGCGGTTGATCTGTCACTGGTTTTTCGCGCGAAATGCGATCGCGGCGCAGAGTAAAATGCTACAGGCCCTCTCGCCGACAGTCAGGGCTGCTGAAGCCCGGGGCGCCTCACGGGCGCAAAACGCCCGTAGTCGCGTCGAGCGCAGATTTATGGCTATTTGAATCAGTCGATTAACTCTGCGGCCAGCTTGGCGACCAGTACGTTCGACAGCAGCACCGGCACCGACAGACGCGCCTGCAGAAAAGCGCGGTGACGCTGGTGATAACCGATACAATCGAGCACCACCACCTCCGCCCCCTGCCGCAGCAGGGTGCAAGCCGCCTGCTCCAGCGCAGCGTCATCCGCCAGATAGGGGCTGGTGACGGCATAGATCGGCGGCGCCGCCAGCTGCCGCCATTTGCGCGCCTGCTGCCCAACCTGTTCAGCCACCGGCACCACGATGCCGACACGGTGTGTGCCGACGATCGCGGAGATCAACGGCGGGATAATGCGATCCGGTTCCAGCAACAGCACCCGTTCCGCCTGCAATCGACCGAATTCGCCGGTGCATAGCAACAGAATCACCTCGCATCCCGTCGCTTCCAGTTCGCGGATCTTCTCCTGCAACCCGCTTTCGACTCGAGCGGCGCCGAGCGTCACCTGCGTACCGTCCAAAAGACGCGACACCAGCAGCTTGTCGCCCTGTTGCGGCGCATAACGCTCGGCGATCTGCCCGATATCCAGGCCGTCCAGCAAACCGACGTGCCTCACTCGCTCCGCCGGCAGATAAGCAGACAGCAGCGGCATGATATCGCTGCGCGGCGCCTGACCGATGGTCAGCGTGGCGAATGAAGCCGTCATGGGTCTATCTCCTTTTTTGCAGGTGGCTCAGACTGCCGTACAGCGCCAGCAGCCGGTCGTATTCGGCGGCATCATAGAACCGGCAGGTACCGCGGCCGAATTCTTTAGCGACCTCCACCGCGAATTTGACCGCCAGCGCGATGTCCGTTTCGTGGCTGGCGCCGGTACCGCAGCCCGGCACCACTGATTCGCTGCAGATCGCCACGCCGACCACCGGCGCTGCGGTAGCGGTCGAGGGCTGCAAGATGCTGTTGAGGTGATGTACACCGTTGCCGTAAGGGGTGATGTCCTGCGTGGTGATCGGGAAAGTCACCGCCGGCCGGCCGCTGGTCATCTCCATGATGCGCAGCAGATCTTCCGCCACCCGCAGGATGTACCCCTCTTTCACCGTCGGCGACAGCGCATAGCCTTTATGATTGATGATGCGGTTGCCTTTGGTGGTGTCGATCGACAGGATGGCGTCAGCCTCCGGCACCACTTCGTTATCGTTCATCGTCACGTCATCGATCGGTGAATCCATAAAATCGACCGGATCGTGCGGCCGGGTCGGCGCGTTCGGGCAAATATGGGTGGTGACGATCACATCGCCCGGCAGCATGTCGCCCTTGCGCTGCATCTCCGCCAACTTCAGCGCGGCGGCAATGGCGGCGATCGCGCCGTCGCCGTCGGACACCAGCCCGATTCGCGTCGGCCGCGCGCCAATGCCGCCCAGGCGGCCGATAATGCCCAGCGTCGGCGCCGCACCACCGCCGAATTTTCCTGCACTGCCGGGGATCTCGATACGCACGAAATCGGTGCCGCCCTTCGGCCCCTCGGCGCGCAAGGTGCTGGCCCGGATCGCCGGGTAAGACGCAAACAGGTCGACGACGTCCTGGCCGCTGACGAATGCGCTATCAATCAATTCAAAAACCTGCAGCGTTTGTTGCAAACTCATGGTCGTTTTACCTCACCAATGTCATCGGCAGGAGCTATTTGCCCTTGCTGGAAAAAATCGAGCTGAAGAAGTTGTAGAGCGCATCGCCGGCGATAAACCCGGCCGCCATAATCTCCATCGGCGTGCGGCCACGATCCCCCCAACGTCGCAGGATCGCCACGCGCAGCGCGATGCCGACCAGCACCGCCCACCCGGCCAAGGCGTTGTTGATCAGCAGGCCGGTTGCCAGCAGCACGCCGAGCTGGCGTTTAGGGCCGCCGACCAGCTGCACCAAGGCGCCGGGGATCGCCCAGATCAACAGACTCCAGGCGATGCCCGGCTGCGCGCCGGCCTCGATGGTTTTGGCGTAAACGCGCGCGACCGGCGGGATCAGATCCTGCAGGAAATAGCTGTGGTAAGAGAGGTAAACCACCGGAATGGCGATGATGAAAGCGATCAACGCCGCAAACAGCTGAATGCGACGCCCCAGCAGCTCTTGCTGCAGATCCTTACCGTAGCCGCGCAGGATGAAGCCGGCTTTCAAATCAAAGCCCATGTCGGCGAAGGCCGGCCCGGTGGCGGCGGTAAAACCGGTCAGGATGCATAGCGCCAGCGGTGGGAAACCGATCAGGATACCGACTATCAGGGTGATCAACGCCACCGCGAACGCGGGAAACCAGCCGGAGTGCATGGCAGCGATACCGACGATCAACTCATGAACGAAAGCGGCAAACGCCGCGTAAATCACGAACAGCGCCAACATCGGCAGCGACATCTCGCTAAACAGCCCGCCGACCAGGGCCAAAAAAGCGGCGATGACGATATAGCCGACCGCGCCCAGACCGAGCGCTTTGCTTACGGCGCTGTCGGGTTGGGTATAACCGGCGCTATCGGCGCGGCGGCTGCGGATCACCTGCGCGACCTGGATCAGCGCCACCAGTCCAGCGCCGACCATCACGCCGTGCGGAATAAAATGGGCGTTAATATCGAATCCGGCCACCGGCTCGGCGTAGGCCCGCAGCAATAGCCCGACGCCGAACATGCTCAGCGCCCAAATATTGCCGATAAAGGCGGTGCCGAAAGCCGCCATGGGGATCTTGAGCATTGATCCGGCGATGCCCACCACTACGCCCACCACCAGGAGCCAGGCCTGCTTGCCGCCGCGATCGCCGGCTTTAATCGCCTCTGCGGCGGCGACGCCCGGCGGCCAGGCATTGGCGGCGGGGAACACTTTGGTATCGAACAGACGATAAAGCAGATAGGCGTCGAGCAGCATCGCCGCCGCCACGCCACAGAACATCGGTAAAATAAGCTGCGGTTGCCCCATCACGTAAGGCACCGCAATCGGCATCAGCAGACAGTTGGCTGCACCGAAGGTGGCGGAGGAGATCACCGTTTGCGCCAGGTTCTGGGTATGCACCGAACGATAGCGTTGGAACATCTGTAGCGGGATGCGCGCCAACAGCATGGCGATCAGCGCGCCGATGATCGAAGTGTTGGGCGTCACGCCCAGCGTGGTGATCAGTTGAACGCCGATGATCGCCCCCATCACCGAAAGTAGCGCCATGACCAACAGCGTGCCGGCCGCTTTTAGCGGATTATTTGATTTCATGCTTGGTTTCCCTGAATATTCCCTGCCGCATGACGGAAATAACGCCAGGCTATAGCTCGCCGCAGCAGTTCCATTATTTGGAACTGCTGGCGTCATAACGTTATTATTCTCTTACTCAGCCTATCTATTCCCACCAATAAAATACGGTGGAATATAACTAATGAGTTCCCTGGTGTCGGCACTCGTTAATTATGATGGAATGCTACAGCTCTGACGCGTTATTTGATCTGCTGCCAATAATCATCGCCATATTTTTCCGCCAGTTGGCAGGTGACTGCGGTTAATTCGGCCAGAACTTCCGGTACGAACGGCTGTTCCTCACCCTGCGAAGGGAAGGACAGACACAGCCCCACCGTCTCGCTGCCGTGCTTGTTCACCAGCGCGGTCGCCAGCGAACTGATGCTGTTCAAAGTTTCATTGCGTGCCAACGACCATCCCTGGTGCCTCACCTGCTGCAACTTCTGCAACAGCGCATCCAGCGTTTGCGGCGCATTGGGCGAAGCCGCCCGGTAACCGCCGGCATAACGCGCTCGAACCTGCTCGTCGCTTTCACGCGCCAGTATCGCCCGGCCGACCGAGGTTTCCGCCGCCGGTGAACGGTAACCCGCCGGAGTGACCACCTGCAAAAAGTGGCGGCCGGGAAACATGCGCATCACCATGATCTCCTGCCCCTCCAATACCGAAAGGTAGCCGGTACACGCCGTCTGGCGGCACAGCTGCGCCATACTGGCCGCCAGGCTGTCCACCAGCGGCATCGACAGATAGTGGCTGGATACCGCCAGCAACAGCGCGCCGATGCGGTAACGCCGGCTATCGGGATCGCGCTCCAGCATGCCCTGATTTTCCATGGTCTGCAGCAGGCGCGACACCGTGCTTTTCGGCAGCGCCAATTGATCCACCACGTCGCTGAATGCTATACCCGGCTGGCCATGCATCACGCGTTGTTGAGAAAAGAGTTTTAATACCGCAGCGGCATTTTCCAGCGTTGTCATGATCCGCCTTGTTCCACTATATGGAACTCAGTTCCTGTTTTATAATTAAAAACTAAAACCCGAACTCCACAGCGTCAAGCTGTTTATTTTTTATCAGCAGAAAAATAAAAGGCATTCGTGCTTTTTAAATTAAAATATCGCGCAGAACGCCAACTTCGTCACGTTGATTAAAATAACGATACGCTTTGAAAATAATGAATAGCAGGACAAGCTGCTGAAAAATGGTTTTGTTCGGGGGATATCTCGTCGCGACTCAAAAACCCGCGCCGCGCAAACTGAAATCGATCGGCAGCGTCAATTCCACCGTGCCGTTGACGTAGGCGTCCGACGGCGGCGTGGGCAGCGGCGAAGCGCGTTTGACCAGCGCCTGGATTTCACGATCCAGCGACGGCAGCCCGGCGCTGCTGACCAGCGTCACCGCCAGCACGTGGCCCTGTCTGTCCAACGTGAAACGCACCTGCCCGACGCCCTGGCGCTTCAGCCGCAGTGCGTCTTTGGGGTAACGCTTAAAGCGATTCAGGCGGCCGCTGATGCGGCTGCGCCAGTTGTCCTCCCCCGCCTGAGCATAGGGCGTCAGGCGGGTTTGCGGCGCGGCCGTTTTATCCGCGCGGCCCGGCGGCGGCGCGCCGACGCTTTGTTCCTGAACCTTCGGCGGCGCGATGATTCTCTCGTGCGGCGTCGTGCGGGGCAGGTTGTTTTTCTTCACCGGCTTAGGCGGTTTTTTCTGTTTCGGCGGCACGGCGATGTTCGGCTGCGCGGCGTCAGGCGCTTTCACTAGCGGCAACGGCTCCGGTGGCGCCGGCGGTTCAACCTGAGGCGGCGGCGTCCTTTGTCCCGGCGGTTGTTTCGCCTCGGCCGGGGCCTGCGGCGCGGCGGCCATCAGCACCATCACCGCCGGCGGCGGCACCCACGGCGGCTCGGCCTTGTATCTCCAGGACCAAAACAGCGCGGCAACCAGCAGATGCAGCGCCAGCACCAACACCAGACAACGGCGCCAGGGCATGGCGGTGCCGGGCGCGGCGAAAGGCAGCGGCGAAACCGACATGCTCACTCTTCCGTCAGCGCCAAATGGAGGCGATCGGTCAGCGGTTTGAACAGATAGTTCATCATCGAACGCTCACCGGTGCGGATGAAGCCTTCGACCGGCATCCCCGGGCGGATCTCCAACCCGCTCAAGCGTTGCAATCCTTCTTCGCTGACCTTGGCGCGCACGCTGTAATAAGGCGCGCCGCTTTTCTCGTCGGTCAGGCGATCGGCTCCGACCAGCGTCACTTCACCCTCGACGCGCGGCGTGGTGCTTTGGTTGAACGCCGAGAACAACAGTTCGACCGGCAGTCCCACCTGCACCTTGTCGATCAGTTCGACCGGAATACGCGCCTCCACCTGCAGCCCGCGATCGCTGGGCACGATCTCCATCAGCTGCTGACCTGCGCCGATCACGCCGCCTTCGGTGAACACGCTCAACCCCACCACGGTGCCCGCCACCGGCGCTTTCACCTGCGTATGCCCCAGATCGGCCTCCGCCTTGGCCAGGCGGTTATCCAGCTCGTCCAGCTTCATCCGCACCTCGGCCAGCTGGCTGCTGACCTCTTTCTGATACTCCTCCCGCCGCTGGATCGCCCGCAGTTTCAGCTCCAGGATCTGGCGCCCCAGACGGCCGATATTGCCGCTGTCCTCGGATGCCTGGCCGTCGATCTGCGCATGCTGCCCCTCCAGATCCAGCAGCCGATTGCGCGCCACATACCCTTGCGCCGCCAGCTTGCGCATGCCGCCCAGCTGCTCCTGCAGCATGGCCTTTTGCCGCTGTTTGCTGGCGTAAGACTGCCGAACCCCTTCCAACATCGCCTGCGATCCGGCGATGCTTTCCGCGATCGCCGCCAGCTCGCTCTGCAGCGCCGCACGGCGGCTGGTGAACAGCTGTTGCTGCAGCAGCATCAGCGACATCACCTCCGGCTCTTCTCGCTGCGCTTGCAGCGATGGCGGGAAAGCGATCGCTTGCAGACCGTCGCGCTCGGCTTGCAGCCGCGCCTGCTGCGCGGCGTTGCTCAACTGCTGGCTGCGCAGTGCATCGCGCTGGGTGCGGCTGTCGACGGTATCCATCAACAACAGCACCTGCCCGGCGATGACCCGGTCGCCCTCATGCACCTGAATCTGCGACACCACGCCGCCGCTCGGGTGCTGCACCGCCTTGCGGTTGCCGGCCACCACCACGCTGCCGGAAACCGGCACGCCTTTGTCCAGCGGCGCCAACAGCCCCCACAGCAGGAAACCGCCAAACCCCAACAGCACCAGCCAGCCTCCCAGCCGCAGATAACGGCCTTCGTCGAACTGCCGGGAAAGGGCGTCGATATCGCCGGGGATCACACTCTGATTGCTCATACTTTTCGTTCACCGCTGGCCGTTTTGGCGAAGTTGGCGTAATTGACGTTGAAGCCGCCGTTGCTGCGCCCGGCATTGGCCGGTGCGGCGGCAGCGGCGGGCGCAAAACCAGGCAGTTTTTTCAGGATGGCGTCGCTGGGGCCGAAGTGCTGTATCTGGCCGGCGCTCAGCACCAGCAATTTGTCGGTGGTCGCCAGGATCGCCGGTTTATGGGTCACCAACACGATGGTGGTGCCGCGCGCCTTCAGCGCTTCGATCGCCCGCTGCAGCGCCCCTTCCCCTTCGCGATCGAGGTTGGCGTTCGGTTCGTCCAGCACCACCAGCGCCGGAGATCCATACAGCGCGCGCGCCAGCGCCACCCGCTGACGTTGGCCGCCGGACAGGCCGCTGCCGCCTTCACCCAGCTCGGTCTCATAGCCTTTCGGTAAATGCAGGATCAGCTGATGCACGCCGGCCAGCGCCGCCGCGGCCACCACCTTCTCGGCGTCGACCTGCCCAAAGCGGGCGATGTTATCCGTCAGGGTGCCGGCGAACAGCTGGATATCCTGCGGCAAGTAGCCGATATGCGGCCCGAGTTGTTGCTTGTCCCACTGCTGAATGTCTGCACCGTCCAGCCGCACGTCGCCGCTGAGCGGCGTCAGCGCGCCAACCAGTTGGCGCATCAGCAGGGTTTTGCCGGAGCCGGACGCGCCAATCACACCCAGCACCTCGCCGGCCTCCAGGCGAAAACTGACGCCGTGCAACACAGGCGCCGTGCCGCCTGGCGCACTGGCGGTCAACTGATTCACGGCCAATTTACCGCCGGGCGCCGGCAGCGGCAGACTCGGTATTCGTGGCGGGTTAGCGGCCAGCATCACCTCCAGCCGCTGCAGGGACTGGCGCGCCGATGACCACTGCTTCCAGGCGCCGATCAGCTGATCGATCGGCCCCAGCACCCTGCCGATCAGGATCGATCCGGCGATCATCATGCCCGGCGTAATGTCGCCGTTGACCGCCAGCAGCGCGCCGCAGCCCAACATCAGCGACTGCAGCGCCAGCCGCACGGTTTTCGACCAGGCGGTGACCGCGGCGATTTTCTCGCTGGCGCGGTTCTGCAGCAGCAGGAACTGCTGATGCTGCCGCAGCCAGCGCAGGCGCAAGTCGGTCAACATGCCCATGGCGGCGATGGCTTCGGCATTGCGCAGGTTGCCGTTGGCCTGCTGCGTGGCGCTCAGCGCGACGCGGCCGGCCTCCGCCAGCGGCGCCTGCGACACCCGCTGGTTGAGCCAGGCCAGCAGCACCAGCACGATCACCCCAGCGCTGGCCAACGCGCCAAGCCAGGGGTGGAGCAGGAAAACCACCAGCAGATAAACCGGGAACCAGGGCGCATCGAAAAAGGCGAACAGCGCATTGCCGGTGGCGAACTGGCGCAGGTTGGTCAGATCGTTCAATGCCTGCCCCGCCAGCGGGTTGCCGGTTTTCAAATTGGTTTCGAAGGCGGCGTCGTAGACTCGCTGATTGAGGCGCATATCCATCTGGGCGCCAAGGCGGATCACCACCTGGCTGCGCACCCACTCCAGCAGGCCCATAAACAGGTAAAGGCCGACCACCATCAGGGTCAGCATCGCCAGCGTCATGCGGTTGCCCGACGGCAACACGCGATCGTAGACCTGCAGCATGTACAGCGCCGGGGCCAGCATCAGCAGGTTGATCACTGCGGTAAACAGTGCAATGCCCCAAAATCCGCGCCGGTATGCTGCCAGCACGCTCATCACTTCTCCGCGCCTGACGGCGTTTTTCATGGCGTTTTCCATCGGCTAAAAACGAGAAAACGCCCGCCGGGGCACACGGCGCCGGCGGGCAAACGGCCGCGATCAGGCCGCCAGCAATTCCGGGCTGTCGGCGTGTTGCACGCCCACCGCCGTCGCCGCCGCCACCTGATCGAAGGTGGAGTTGACGCTCAGACCGTAGTCGTCGAGGATGCCGTTCAGCGCGGTTTCCAGCGCGCCGGTATCGCCGGACATCAGGCCGTACACCACCTGGTGCACCACGCCATCGTGGCCCTGCGCCTGCAGGCTGCTGAGATTCAGGCCGCCGAAGCTGACGTCAGGCACCTGGATGTTGTACGGCGTAGAGCCGCCGCCGTTCAGGCCGTCGCCGAACGACAGGGAATCCAGTTGACCGTACAGGGTGTGCGCCGGT
This sequence comes from Serratia nematodiphila DZ0503SBS1, assembly GCF_000738675.1. Lineage (NCBI taxonomy): Bacteria > Pseudomonadati > Pseudomonadota > Gammaproteobacteria > Enterobacterales > Yersiniaceae > Serratia > Serratia nematodiphila. The sequence goes on from NZ_JPUX01000002.1 coordinate 632,226, forward strand.
GCGTTAAACAGGGTGTAGGTCAGGTTGCCGCCCGCCACGAACGAGGTGATGTTGTTGGCGGTGCTGGTCACGGCATATTGGCTGCCGGACAGGCTGCCGCCGTAGAAACCGCCGCTGTTGGAGTCGGTGACATTACCGTTGGTGTGGTTGATATCGCCAAACGACGACGCCCACTCGTTCAGATAGTTATGGATGCTGTAGCTGCCGAAACTGCTGTCATAGTTGACTGAAAATGCCATTTCTCTATCTCCATTGATGAACGGCGCCCCTTGCGAGGCGACCTCTGTGCTCAACGATGAGCAACGCCCTTTTACTGCTTAAAAACGGTACTCCACCCCGCCCTGCACGCTGCGGCCGCGCCCCAGGGTATTGGCCAGCGTCTCGCCGTAGCTGACGACGTAGGCGCGGTTGGTCAGGTTCTCCACCGAGCCGCGCAGCGTCAGGCTGTCGGTCAGTTTGTAGCTGGCGTACAGATCGAACAGGGTGTACTTCGGCCAGTCGGCCAGATACGGGTAGTTGGACGGCACCGAGCTGTCCTGATAGCCCGGCGCGAAGCGCACGGTCACCCCGGCGTCCAGCTTGCGATCGAAAGCGCGGCCGCCCAGCGTCACCGAGCCGCGATCGCCCGGCAGGTAAGCGGCGGTGCCGAACTGCGAGCCGCCGTCGCAGGACACGGCGTCATTCGCCGTCGGATCCTGCTCCGCGTAGAAATTGCCCGGCCGGGAGTTGGCGCCGTAACGCAGGCGATTGCCCAGCCAGGCGTTCCTGGAGCAAAACTCGTTTTTACCGATCATGTGGGTGTAGGTCAGGTCGGCGTAGAACACCCCGGCGTCATAGTTGAGCTGGTACTCCAGCCCGCGGAAACGGGTTTTCGACAGATTGTTGACGTAGGCGGCGTTGCCGATGCTCGGCTGCACCAGCCCCGGCTTGTCGCGGTTAATCGCCAGGTTGATGTAGTTATCCACTTTGGTGTCGAAATAGGCCACCTTGGCTGCCAACCGATCGCCCTCAAACCACAGGTCAGGCTGCTGCACGTTGAACCCCACTTCCCAGGCGCGCGAGCGCTCGGCCTGCAGGAACGGGTTGGGATATTGCGTAGAGGTGCTGTGCGCGCTGCCGTTGGTCAGCGTTTCGGTGATCGCCGGCGGCCGCCAGGATTTGCCGTAGGTGGTATACAGCTCCAGCCACTCCACGCCGGGACGCACAGCCAGCGCCAGCGTCGGCGACAGCTTGCCCTGATCGCGATCGACGTTCCACTCCTGCTGCGTGGTCGTCGCCAGGCAGTTGCGCAGCCGCAGCTGTTTGCAGGGATTCTCCGCCGTATACGGGAAGTCGGCGTAGCTCAGGCCGGTCTGGCCACGCAGGCGATAGCGGTCGTAACGCAGCCCACCTTCCAACGTCAGCCAGCCGTCGTAGTCATAGGTCAGGTTGGCGAACAGGCTGGCTACCGAACGGTTGCCGGCCGGCGTCACCCCTTCCATGCCTTGGCGGGAAGAGTCGCTGGTCGCTTTGTCGTAATAGAACTCCAGCCCGTAATTGGCGCGGAAGTCATGCCCCGGCGCCAGGCTGAAGCGCGAGGTGTTTTGCGCCTGTGCGCCATAGGTACGCAGGCGGGTGCGCGTCGCGTAGCCGTTGTCCAGCAGCGAACTGGTGCTGTAGGTGTCGCTGTCATCCTGAGTATCGACGTAATACAGCTTGGCCTGAAAATCGAGCCAGTCGACGTCTTCCGGCGCCAGGCTGTAGTCGAACGCCGCGTTGCGCGCCATCACGTCGGTGTAGCCGGTGCGCTTCCAGCCCAGTTCGTAGGGCGGGCGAGTGCCCAGGTTAGTCAAGGTGCCGGCGATCGGCGATGCGGTCTGGGTCTGCAGATAACTCAGCTGCAGGCGCTGGTTGGCGGGCAGATTCCAGCCCACCTTGGCCAGCCGCGAGTGCATGCGGTAATGGGTGTCGGGGATTTTGTTGTTCTTGATGCTCTCGGCGTAGCGATCGTAATTGCCGGTGTCGTTATTGATGCGAATGTTGCCGATGTCGCCCTTGTTGCCGGGCCAATAGTCGCCGAGGTGGCGTTCGCTGGCGGCCAGCAGGATATCGCCGGTTTCGTTGCCCAATGCCAGTATGCCGCTGCCGATGAAGTGGGTGCCGTTATCGCCGGTGCTGGCGTGCAGCTTGCCGCCCAGCTCTTTGCCCGGCGCCAGGAAATCGCTCGCGCTGACGGTATTGAAGGTGGCGATGCCGCCGAGCGTGCCGGCGCTGCCCATACCGCCGCTGGTGCCCTTGTCGATGGTCACGCCGGACAGCAGTTCAGAATCGATGTACATGGTGCCGTTACGCTGGCCATGGCCGCTCTTTTGAAAATTCTGCCGCATGCCGTCGATGTTCATGTTCACCCGGCCATAGTCTTGTATGCCGCGGATGTTGACCGACAGCGCCGGATCTTGCTGACTGACGCTGGAATAGGCCCCCGTAGTCTGCTCCAGAATATCGGCCGCGTGCCGCGCCGGGCGGTTGTCCATCTGTTCGCGGCTGATGACGCTGACCGAGCGCGGTTCGTCGTAAACCCAATCGTTGGCGTTGATGCCGCCGGCGCCCAGCACCGTCAGGCTATCCAGCGCCAGCGCGCCGCCATCGCCGTTCGCCGTCGGCAGCCGGCTCAATACGATCTGCCCCTGCGGCTGCAGGCGGAAAGCCACCGGATTGCCGCCGATCAAGCGCCTCAGGCCCTGTTCAACGCTCATGCTGCCGTTCAGCGCCGCCGCCTGCATGCCATCGAGCTTCACCTCGTCGAAAAACACCTGCATGCCGGCCTGCTCGGCGAAGCGCAACATGGCGCTCTGCAGCGGCTGCGCCGCAATGTTGAAATGCTTTTGCTGTGCAGCCTGCGCACCGTTCGCCTCAGCCTGGACGGCGAGCGCCACAGCCGGCTGAGTCAACATCATCGCCGCCAGCGCGGCGCGTACCGCCGTGGCCAAGCGGCCGGCCGGCGTGGTTCCCTTGTGAATAAGCATGCGTGTGTGTTCCACCCGAAAGAATGTCAAACCAAGTGATAATGGAAATCAATCTCGTTTAAACATAAGGACGTTCCGGGAGGCAAAAACCCGTAAAGATTTTTTACAGAAAGTGAAAATAGCGGCGAGACGGGCATCCCGGCCCGCCTGCACCGCTCAGTAAAGCAGCGTAATGCCGGGGAGATTCAGCTGGCGGGCGGAGAGTTCCTGACGAATGGCGCCGACGCCGTCGTCGAGTTTATTGAGCGCGAACACGCCGCTGACCGTACGCGATCTGAGTTCGGGATTGATCGCTACGATGCGGGTCTCGCGATAGCGGTTGAGCTGCGCGAGCGCCTGCGTCAGCGGTTGGCGGTCGATCACCAGCCAGCCGCGCCGCCAGGCGTCATCACCGGCCGTTTGCCGCGTCAGCTGCAGCTGCCCGTTGCGGTAATGCGCCGCCTGGCGTTGCGCGACCACCAGCGAACGCTCACCGCGCTCAAGCGTTACCCGCACGCTGTGCTGATGCACGCTGACGTCGACGCCCTGCTCGGTGCGCGCCACGCTGAACTCGGTGCCCAGTGCCTGGGTGACGCCGTTTTCCGCCTCCACCCTGAACGGGCGACTTTCCGGCCCGCCCAACGGCGCGACGACAAAATAGGCGGCGCCGCTAAGCAGCCGCACCTTGCGTTCGCCTGCGGAATACGCCAGTGCGATCGCGCTGTCGCTGTCCAGCGCCACCCGGCTGCCGTCCGGCAACGCAACTTCGCGCACCTCGCCGCGAACGGTTTGGTAATCCGCCTGCATGCCAATCCATAGATCCGGCCCGCGATAAACGCCGAAGGAAACGGCGATCACCACCGCCGCCGCCACCGCCCAGCGGGGCCACCTGCGATGGGATGACGTTTTCAGCGTCGCCACCTGCGGTTGTAACGCCTGCCGCTGCTCAGGCGGCAGCTGTCCCAGCGTCGTCCACAGCAGGCGAGCCTGACGCAGCGCCGCCGGATGCTGCGGATCGGCGGCCAGCCAGGCGTCCAACGCTCGCCGCCGATCGGCCGGCAGCGCCCCTTCGGCCAGGCTCACGGCCCAGGCGGCCGCCTGCTGTCGCGCCTGTGCGGTTAGCGGTTTCATAATGGCATGGACCTCTGTTTTTTCTGGTTATAGGTTAAGACGTCTGAGCGCGGATAAACCCGTAAAAAAATTGCCATTATTGTTCTTCCATCCGCGCCATCAGCCGCTCGAGCGCGCTGGCCAGGTGTTTTTCCACCGTGCTGAGCGACACGCCCAGCTGCGCCGCCACCTGCGCCTGGGTCAGGCCATCGAGCCGGTTAAGGCGGAAAATCTGCTGCGTGCGCGGCGGCATGTCCGCCAGCGCCTGCTGCAACAGCTGCAGCAATTGGCTATCGATCGCCAGTTGTTCAAGCGCCGGTTCACCGGAGGGATACTGCGCCAGAATGTCGTCTTCGACCGCTTCGGTCTGCCGCCGCTGCTGCTGGCGCAGATGGTCGAACATCAGGTTTTTGGCGGTTTTATACAGGTAGGCTTCGATATCGAGAATGTTACCCTGCGGATATTGCTCGGTAAGGCGGGTAAAACTTTCCTGCGCCAAATCCGCGGCCAGCTGAGGGTCGCGCAGTTTGGCGTTCAAATAGGCTTGCAGCGGCCGCATATGGCGCAGAAACAGCGCCTGCAACTCGGAATTGGACATCTCTTTTCCCAGAAGTGAAACACCCAATAGGGGCGATAAAAATCACATAAATGATTATCATTATCAATATTGTTCTGGGAAATATGTGCTAACGCGGGGGGATAAACAGGAAACCGGCCTGGCGCCGGTTTCCGCTGGGCTGCAGGTCAGTGCTCTAGCGCCTCGTCTTCATAGCGGTGCTTGGCGTCGAGCGCTTCCTGCTCGGTTTCATGTTCACTGAGCAGCGTATTTGGCTCAATGTCGTCGGTGCGCACCTCAAAACGGCGCAGATGCAGGTTCGGGTCCCCCCGAAACACCTCTACGACGCGGGCGCTCCGTGGATAAGCAGGTTGATCATTTTCGCGCATGCCGTTCTCCCGTGTGTTTCACACAGTAGCAAGTATAGCAGCCGTCCTCATTCCGACACGCGCGAGCCGAGATCGCGATCGCCAGGGGGGCCCGCCAATAGCTCGGTCAATTCGTCGCAGGCGCAAATGCGGCCTTCGCGTACGGTGAAGTGCGCCAGCACCCGCACGCGGCAGCGGGAACCGTCACGCTTTTCCACCTCGACCAGATGGTGAGTCAGTACCGCCTCGCCCTGCTCCGCCGCCGCGATCACGCTCAGCGTCATGCGGCGAGTTTGCCGCTTCAGCAGCGCCATATGCTGCTCAAACTGCTCGAAGTTCAGCACTTTGCCATCCACCTGCTGGCGGTAGCCTGCGCTGAAACGGGCGGCGAGCTGCGTCGGCCGATGCTCCGGGCTGGCGACCACCTGCTGCAGCGTATCGAGCACCAGGTTCAATGGGGTAAGTTGAGTCATCACATTTCTCCGAAATAGGGTGAACGGCGATCCTATCCCGGCCAGGCGATGGCATAATAACCACATCAAGACTTTCAATAACGTTAAACGGCCAACATGACGCAGATCCGCAGCCAACGCCTTCAGCATGAAAAAAAGCACCTGACGCCCTGGCACCGGCACGAAGGCGGCCAGATCTATCTCTTGACGCGCGGCATGCTGGCAATGGAACTCCCGGGCCGGCAATGGGCGATCACCGGCGGCACGCTGGGCTGGCTGCCGCCGGGATGCGCCCATCAGGCGCTGGCCTGTGGCGACGTGGCGGGCTGGAGCCTGTATCTGCCGATGGAAAGCGTGCCGGAGATGCCGCCGCTGCCGCAGCTGTTCACGGCCTCTGCGTTGTTGCAGGCCCTGGTGGAGCGCATCGCGCAGTTCCCCGCCGGCCCGCTGAGTGCGCCGCAACGGCGGCTGCTGCAGGTGCTGCTGGACGAAATGCACGCGGCAAGCCGCGCGCCGTTGCAATTGCCGCTGCCGCAGGACGCCCGGTTGCTGAACATCGCCCGGGCGCTGCTGAACGATCCCGCCAGCCCGCGCAGCCAGCGCGACTGGGCCATCTGGGCCGGGCTCAGCCCGCGCACCCTGAGCCGCCGTTTTCTGCAGGAAACCGGCATCAGCTTCGCGCTGTGGCGCCAGCAGGCGCGGGTATTGCGTTCACTGGAGGAGTTATCACGCGGCAAAGCGGTTGGCGAGGTGGCCGACGCCTGTGGCTATGACAACGTCAGCGCCTATATCGCCGCCTTTCGCCGCCGCTTCGGCGTCACGCCCGGAGCCTACTTTGCGGCCGCTCGGCAAACGGAATAGAAAAACGGGCGCACAGCGCCCGAAGAGAAGAAAAGGTTATTTCACCGTCTCACGCGGCAGCACCGCGAGGATTTGTTCCACCACCCGCTGCGGATCGGCGGCGCCGTCCATCACGTAATGTGCGGCATCCTGATACAGCGCTTCCCGCGCGGCCAGCACCTCGCGCATCTCTTCGGCGATCGGCCTGCCGGTGAGCGTCGGGCGCTGCGCATCTTCCGGGTACTCTTCCAACCGCTGCGCCAACACGCTGGCCGGCGCGCGCAGGTAGATAACGGTGCCATGCTGGCGCATAAACTGACGATTCTCTTCCGCCAGGATCGCCCCGCCGCCGGTGGCAACTATAGTTGACGGCTTAGTCACGGTTTGCAACGCGACGGTCTCACGGCGGCGGAACCCCAGCCAACCCTCGCGCTCGACCATTTCCGCCACGCTCATCTGCGCCGCCTGCTGCATAAACAGATCGGTATCGACGAATTGATAGCCCAACGCCAGCGCCAATGCGTGGCCTACCGTGGTCTTGCCGGCTCCGCGAGCGCCTATCATGAACAGGGTTTGTGTCATTACGGGTTGTCCCTTATGCGGTGACTTGAGTGCATTGCATACCAAAATGCCGAGCGGGTGCGATGGCGTGGTGGCAGCATCATACCCTGCCCGCTCTGTATTTCAATATTTACGATAGTGTAAATTCCATGGCACAGCGACTGCCGACGGCAAAGCCGTGCGCCAGATCCTCATCCAGATGCCGCCGCAAGGCGGCCGTGAGCTGCGCGCCCTCAAGCGGCCGGAATCCCAGCCGCCGGTAGTAAGGCGCATTCCACGGCACCTCAATGAAGGTGGTGAGCGTCAGGCGGCCGGCACCCTGCCGTTTGGCCTCTTCCGCCACCGCGCCGATCAAGCGGCGGCCGACGCCCTGCCGCTGCCAGGTGCCGGCGACCGACAATTCGGCGATGTGCCAATCTTCCCCCTGAGCCAGCACGGCGATGAAACCGGCGCACTCGCCGTTGTCGCTTTCCGCCAGCCATTCACGGCGCTCGGCGATAAACGCGGCATGCTGCTGCGGGGCCATCACCTCGCCTTCGGCAATAAAGCGCCATTCCGGCTGTTGGCGAAACAACTGCGCCGCCGAGCGTTCAACCGCCATCAGATGCGCGATATCCCGCTGCTGCGCCAAACGAATCTGCAGGCTCATGGGTTCTCCTTAACGTTGGGGCGGTTATTTAAGCAAATTTCACCGCCCGTGGCTTAGAAATCGACACTGCCGCGCAGCACCACCTCACGCGGTTCCCCCACCGCCACGCGCAAATTGCCGCCGCTGGACGGGTAGTAGGTTTTATCGAACAGGTTCTTCACGTTCAGTTGCCATTTCACCCGATAGCCGTTGATCGGCATGGTGTAAGCGGCGAACGCATCGGCAACGGTGTAGTTATCCAGGTAGAAACTGTTGGCAGCGTCACCCGGGCGGCGCCCTACGTAGCGCGCACCGGCGCCAATGCGCACCTCATCGCCGCTGTAGAGACCCGGGCTGCCCAGGTTCTGGGTCAGGAACAGCGAGGCGGTGTGGCGCGCCACGTTGGTCATCTCTTTGCCCTTGTTGTCCGGATCGTCCACCACCCGTGCGTCGGTATACGCATAGGAACCGATCAGGCTCAGCGAGTCGGTGAGATTACCGGCCACGTCCAGCTCCACGCCCTGCGAACGCACGCGTCCGGCGGTGCGCGTCACGGTTTCGCCCGCCACCAGCTCACTGACCATCACGTTGCGCTTGGTGATGTCGAACAGCGCCAACGTGCCGGTAACACCGTTCGGCAGCGCCAGCTTGCCGCCGACTTCCCACGACTTGCCCTGCTCCGGCGGCAGCGAATCAATCTGGGTGGCGATGGAAGAGTTCGGCTTGAACGACTCGGTATAGCTGCTGTACAGCGACACGTAAGGCGTCAGCTTGTAGACCACCCCGGCGCGCGGCACCAGCTTGCCGTCCGAGCTGTCGGTATTGGTCTGGAACGGCCGCCCCTTGCCGGCATAGACGTCGAAAGCGTCGTAGCGCAGCCCGCCCATCACCAGCCATTTATCGGTCAGTTGGATGGAATCCTGCATAAACCAGCCGTAGCTGGTGAGATTTTCCCGCTGGTCGCTGTCTTTGGCGCTGACCGCGGTCGACGGCGGCATCAGGCCGTATACCGGATGATAAATATTGAAATCGCTGTTCTTTTTACCGCGGATCATGTCGCCGCGGTAGGTACGGTTATCTTCAAAATCAAAGCCGAACAGCATCTGGTGATTGATGCTGCCCCAGTCCACGTCACCATTGAGCGTCAGCTGCACCGCGTTGGCGTGGCTGACGGCATGGGCGGTCGAGTCGGCCTGGCGGCTCAATGCGCCGCTCTCCGGGTCCAGCGCCGTGGCGCGCGCCTGGTTGTCGCTGTAGCTGTTGCGGCTGTAGGCGTAGGTCAGCGAGCTTTTCCAGCGCTCATTGAGCGTTTGATCGATCTGCAGAGTGACGCTGTCCTGATCGCCGCGGGTGGCGTTATAAGCCTCGTCGAAACGGCGATCGCGCGGCGTATTCACCGGTTTGCCGGTGCGCGAATCGATAATGGTGCCGCGATCGAACGGCACCAGATATTCCATATGCTCGTAGGCCAGCCGCACGGTGGTGTTCTCGCCGTACCACATCAGCGAGGGCGCGATCACCGTCTGACGATTGCGGCCAAAGTTGCGCCAGTAATCGGTTTCATCGTGATCGACGATCATCCGATAGGCGAATCCCGACGTGCCGAGCGGCCCGGTAACGTCGAGCTGGCCACCGCCGCCGTTGAAACTGCTGCCCCAGCCTTCCACGTGGGTATGCTGCTGCAGCTGGGGCTTTTTGGTGATCATGTTGATCATCCCGCCCGGCTCGCCCATGCCGTACAGCATCGAGGCCGGCCCCTTGAGCACCTCCACCCGCTCGGTGGTCGGCGTAAAGTTGCGCGCCTGCACCGAGCGCACGCCATCGCGCAGAATGGAGCCGTCGCGGTTGTCGCCGAAGCCGCGTTTCATTACCGCGTCCTGGGTGCCCCCCAGCGTGTTGGCCTGGGTTATGCCGCTGACGTTGTACAGCGCTTCGTCCAGGCTGCTGACCGCCTGATCGGTAATCACCTGTTGCGGCACCACGTCGATCGCCTGCGGCACGTTCAGCAGGTTGGTTTCGCTGCGGGTGCCGGTGACGCTGGTCAACGGCTGATAGCTCTGCACGCCGTCGGCGTCTTTGCGGCCGACCACCACCAGGCTCTCTTCTTGCGGCGCGGCTTTTTCCGCCGCCCACGCCGGCGATGTCGCGCAGGCTGCCAAAGGCAATGCGCACCACCAGCCGCGCTTGTTGTTATTCATTATCTAACTGACTCCAATAGGTCCCTGAAAAAGGTAACGGCAAAAACTGCTGATACAACTGTTGGAAGGTCTGCTGCGGGTTGATGTCGGCGAACAGATCCGGGTAAAACGCTTTGGCGAACATCTCGACCAGCACGACATGGTACGGGCTGAGGTAAAAGTTGTGCCAGACGCTCCAGGCGCGGTGGTTTTTCACCGCCTGCAGGCTGGCCAGCATCGGCTGTTTGGCGATCAGTTGGCGGAAGCTGTCGGCGGCCTCCTGTGGGCTGACCTGCGGCCCGAGACGCAGATCGGACAGCCGTTTGCCCTGCGGGCCGGCCATGCCGGTGGCGAGGTACACGTCAGGATTGGCGCTCAGAATGGTTTCCGGGTTCAGCTCGCCATACACCCCTTTGACGCTGGCGTTGGCGATGTTGTCGCCGCCGGCGAAGGTCAGCAGATCGCCGAGGTTGCCGTGCGCGGCGGTGGTGCAACAGGTGTCGCGCCGCCCCAGATGCAGGTGCAGCATCACCTTGGGCTTCGGCCCCTGATAGCCCGCCAACCGTTGCCGGATCACCGTCATATGCTGCTGATAAAACGCGATGAACTGCTCGGCGCGTTGCTGGCGATTGAGCACTTCGCCCAGCAGCCGCACGCTCGGCACGGTGTTGTTCAGCAGATCGATGCGCAGATCGACGTAGATCACCGCCACGCCGGCCTTGCTCAGTGCGGAAACCAGCAGATCGTTGTCGCCGTCTTCACGCGCGTAGCGCGCCAGAATCACCAGATCCGGCTTCAGCTGCAGCAGGCTTTCGATGTTGACCTGGCGAAAGTTATTACCGCTGATGACGGGGATCTGGGCTATCTGTGGAAACGTCTGCGTATACAGCTGCCAGCTTTGCGCATCAAAGCGCGCCAGATCCGCCGGCCAGCCGACGATGCGCTGCGCCGGGTTGCCCGGCTCCAGCAGCGCCAGCGTATACAACATGCGGCTCTCCCCCACCACGATGCGCTGCGGGTTGTCCGGCACCGCGACCTGGCGGCCGGTGATATCGGTCACCGTCTTCGCCTGGGCGGAGAACATGCCGAACCACAGGGAAAGCAGCAGTAAAATGAGGGAATTGCGCATGATTGAGCCGAAACGGGGGAAATAGTGTGCGCATGATAATCACTCTCATTAGCACTTGCAATCCCACGCCGCGATTGCCAAAAGAAATCCGGGAAACGGTGCCGGGCACGCGGTAAAACACCGTAAAACCGCTAAAATAGCGGCTTTAAAAAGTTAAAAAAATGGCGGAAAAATCGGTTAAATAGGAGGGGGAAACAGCAAAAAAACCGGGAGACCTCCATGACTCAACGCATCATTCCGCTGTCGGAGTGCCCGCAGTTTGCCGATGTGTGCGCCGCCTGGGCTTTCGGCCAATGGGGTTCACAGCGCGGCGGTTCGCTGGCGCGCACCCAGCTGCGTTTCGCCCAATGCAGCCGGCCAAGCGACGATCACCTGACGCTGATGATGATCGACGGCGATCGTCCGGTCGGCATGGCCAGCCTGTGGCCCAGCGACGATCGCCAGCGTCAGGATCTCACTCCGTGGCTGGCCGGCGTCTTCGTGCATCCCGATCACCGCCGCAAGGGCATCGCCCACCGTCTTGAAATGGCCATCGTCGAGGCGGCGCGGCAACGCCATCACTCGGTTCTGCATCTCATTACCGACAAGTCGGAAGCGCTGTACGCCGGCTGGGGTTGGCATCCCGTGGAACGCCGGCGGCAGCATGACGAAGAGGTGGTGGTGATGGCGAAAACGCTGTAGCTAACGCGGCGTACAGACATACACCAGCGCCGGCGGGAAGTTGCGCACTACCCGCAGGCGCTTCCAGTGAAAATAGCGCGACAGCAATTTTTCCGACAGGTGGCTGTATTGAAACAACACCAGCGTGCCGTTGCGCGCCAGCAGCCGCTGCCGGGCCTGCTGAAGAATGCGCACGCTGATCCTGACCGGGATCGACAGCAGCGGCAGGCAGGAAAACACCACGTCGTAATCCGTGGCCATCCGGGTCGCAGAGTGGCCCATCACCTGCAGCCGCCGATCGTCTATCCCGCGCAGCCGATGCACGAAATGGGGTTGGATTTCGAAAGCCTCCAGCGCTGCATCGGCGCGCATCCGCCCCAGAATGCGTTTGGTCAACACCCCGTCGGCCGCGCCCAGTTCCGCGATCGACAGCGCCCGGGTCCATTCAATCTGGTTCAGCATCGCCTGACACAGCCACGGGGAAGAAGGCGCCAGCGTACCGACGGTGCGCGGTGAAGCCATAAATTGCTGCAGGTAAGCGAAGTGATTCATCAGTTGCAGCCGGGTCGCATTTAACATTGAGGCCTCCTTGGGTTAAGCCCTCAATGTGAGCCGAATTTCTTAAGTAATCATTAACATGATTCCGAAAGCGGCAGACACAGTTGTAATAAAATGCAACCTCATCAACGGCACGCAAAGAAAAACGGCCGTAATAATGACCTGAGAATAAGTCGTTTATACACCGACTATTCAGATAATTATTGCGACCGTTTATTTTATTGGCCGCGTTGCCGCGGCCAGAGGGTAAAAAGCTAACGCTTAGCGATAAATTTCCGCATTGCCGCGCCAGTTGCTGGAGTCCCCGGGGGTGTCCAGACCGATAATGCGATAATGACTGGCGCCGTCCGCCGCAGCTTTTTCTTTCAGGGCGGTGATGGCGTCATGCGGTGAGCCGCTAACGCCGGAAACCGACACAACGCCGAGGCTTTGCAGATTGGCGGCCTGCTCGCTGTTGACCTGTTTTACCGACGACAGCGGCGCGGCGAAAGTGGAGAAAGAAGCGGCGGCGATCAATACGGCTGCGATGCTTGGGATGAGTTTCATGATTGACTCCAGGTGTTCTTGTTTATTAGCTCGTGGTCAGTGATGTTAATTATCCGCTAGCCAATGAAAACGGACGTCATGCAACGTAAAGAACATCAATCATTGTGAGGAGAATAAGGAGGAAGTGAGAGCGGGTGTGTATTTTCAGGCGGGAATGACTTTATAAACCTCACCTTACCCCTATTTGATGAACAATTAAAGACGGTGCGAGATAAAGCATGCGCGCCGCGTCTATTTAAGATTTTTTACCCGCCGGAGCGCGCTGAGCTACGCTGATTTTGTGGCTTACCCTTTTAAGGAAGAACGCTTATGTCGCAAAACCTGCTGCGCGTGCGTGACGGTCAGGGCGCGTCGGTCTCATTTTCCGAGCTGCTGTTCGATCTGATCTACGTTTTCGCCGTGACCCAACTTTCCCACTATCTGTTGCATCACCTGACGCTGACCGGCGCGCTGGAAACCCTGCTGCTGTGGTTCGCCGTCTGGCTGGCCTGGCAATACACCGCCTGGGTCACCAACTGGTTCAATCCGGATACCCGCCAGATCCGCCTGCTGCTGTTCGCGATCATGCTGCTGGGGCTGTTCGCCGCCGCCGCGCTGCCGCAGGCGTTTGGCGAGCGCGGCCTGATCTTCGCGCTGTTTTATGTCGCTATTCAGGTCGGCCGCTCCGCCACGGTATTGCGCCTGCTGGCGCCTGGCCACCCGTTGAAACAAAACTTTCGCCGCATCCTCGGCTGGCTGTGCATCTCCGCCGTCTTCTGGATCGCCGGCGGGCTGGCGGAAGGCCATACTCGCCTGGCGCTGTGGGCGATCGCCGTCTTGTGCGAATACGTCTCGCCGATGTTCGGCTTCCGTCTGCCGGTGCTGGGGCGCTCGGACAGCAGCAGCGAATGGACCATCGAAGGCCACCATCTGGCGGAGCGCTGCCAGCTGTTCGTGATCGTGGCGCTGGGGGAAACCATTCTGATCACCGGCGCCACCCTGAGCGAAATGGAAAGCTGGAGCCTGCCGGTGCTCATCGCTTCGCTGGTGGCCTTTCTCGGCAGCCTGGCGATGTGGTGGGTTTACTTCGACACCAGCAGCAAAGCCGGCAGCCACGCCATCAGCCAGGCGGAAAACCCCGGCCAGCTGGGCGCTTATTTCCACTACGTGCACGTCGCGCTGGTGGGGGCCATCATCGTCTGCGCCGTGGCCAACGAACTGGTGATCGCCCATCCTGACGGCCGCATCCAACACGCCACGGCGGCGGTGCTGCTGCTCGGCCCGGCGATTTACCTGTTCGCCAACGCGCTGTATAAACGGTTGGTGTATCGCCGCTTCCCGCTGTCGCACCTGGTTGGGCTGCTGGCGCTGGCGGTATTGGCCCCCGCCGCCTATTTAACCGATCTGCTGATGGTCAATGGCCTGACGACGCTGATCATGGTGGTGGTGGCGGTGTGGGAGAGCATCTCGCGCGGCAGAGCGCCGCAGCGGCACGCGGAGACCTGAAGCCAACGGGGGCGTCACCGCCCCCGCTGTGAGATTGATGACAAACCTCATGCCATTGCCGGGTTTGCAGAGAGCAGCGGATAAAAAAACAAGGAAAATCAATTTATTGATTTTCGGCTGATGGCCACAAAGGAGGAAAAACCACGTTTTTTCCTCCTTTTTCAACGGTCTGACGGGGGCGCTGTCGCCCCCTCTCGATCACTTCAAAGGTTGCGGCAAGGTGAGCACCCAGAGCTCACTCAGCGACTCCGGCTGCTCCAGAGGGCGCAATTCGATACGGGCATCGGTCTTGTCGCCGTCGAGGCTCAACCGCCCTCCTTTCTCCAGCTGGTAGTCACCGATTTTTTTGCTCTTTGGCGACGCATCCACCAGCTTCGCCTGCAAGCCGAAATCGTTGTCATTGATCACCGCCAGCGTGCGATCGTCGATCAGCGCCAGCCCTTCCGCTTTCTCCTGGCGCCAGCCCAACTGGCGCAGATCCGCCACTTCCCGTTTCTGCGCCAGCTTCACGCCGCGTTTAGCCAGAGCTTGCGCGTCGTCGAACTCCAGCGCTTTGCCCTGGCCGTCAAACGGACTCAGATCGCTGGCCTGCGCGAGATCCACCAGATAGATCTTGTTGATCATCGTCTTATCTTTATCGGTTCCCTGTTCAATCAACAGGATGCGCTGGTTGTCCAACGCCACGATATCGCCAATCTTGGCGTCTTTGGCTTTTTTATAGCGGTCGATATCGATGGGATAGCCATACATCGCAGTTTTGCCACTGCGCGGATCGAAGCTCACCAGCCGGGTAAACTGCGCCTTGTTTTTGCTTTTACCATCGACATCCAGCGTGCTCTGCACCGCCGCCAGAATGCGCCCATCCGGCATCCGGGTCAGCCCCTCAAAACCGCGGTTGGGCTGGCGCCACTTCAGGATGTTCGGCAAACCGCTCGCCACCGCCTGCTCGCCGGCCTGCGGCGTTGGGCCATATTTGGCGAGAATTTTGCCTTTGTCGTCGACATGGATCAGAAACGGGCCATACTCGTCACACAGCCAATAGCCGCCGTTGCCGTCACCGATGATGCCTTCGGTATCCAACCCACGGCGATCGCCGGACAGCGGTTGCAGCGCGTCGTTCAACGCCACTTCGTTCGTGGAACCAATCAGTTCGCTCGGCAGCGGCAGCCCGCTAATCGGCCCTTTTTCGTCATGCAAGGGCCGCGCATTCTCGGCCACGGCCTTGCCGCCGCCGATACGAATGTCCATCAACAGAGGCGTAAATTGCGGATTGGCGAAAATCTTGGCTTCTTGCTTGCCCACCGCAGGGGCATCAGCATTCGGGCCGCGATCGGTCAGCGTCGTCAGCACCAGATCGTCGCCCTGCTTGCGATTGAACGACAGCCCTGAGCCGATCCCCACCGGCAACCCCTGCGGGAAATGCTTGGCAAACGCCCCCTGATAGGCGACGCGTTCCCCGCCGGGGAAGCCGACCACATAACGCGCCACCTCAATATCTGCAGCGTAGGTGAATACCGGAAACAGCGAAGCCAACAGCAGGGAGAGCGATTTTATTCTCATGTTTTTTACCCGAGGTTGAATGAAGCGTTATCAGGCAGAAGAAGATATTAATTTTGCATGACACTTAGATGACAACAGGCGCTTCGTCAAATGTAAAACAAGCAATAAGGTTGGCTGGCAAATAGAAATTAGCAATTAACCTGAGCGTATTGAATGGATAAAACCGCTGGAAAAAACCGCCCGAAAATAGCCCGCCATTTTGCTTAGGGTAAATTCTTATAGCAAAGATAAAAAAATCGGCAAACGCGCGTCGGCACGGGGAAAAACGGTGTTTTTCTCATAGACAAAATAAAATACCGGGGATTTAATACCGCCGTTATTCAAGGTGCATTAAGAAAATTCTATAGAATATCTGCATGAACTCAAAAAGCTGTTCTATAGTTTTTAGTGCTAACGCCCGTTAGTCTATTCCGCAGGATGGAATCTATGTCAAAGCGACTTTTTGCTGAATTTTTTGGCACATTTTGGTTGGTGTTTGGTGGTTGTGGTAGCGCAGTATTGGCAGCGGCATTCCCACAGCTGGGTATTGGTTTCCTCGGCGTCGCGCTCGCTTTCGGTCTGACCGTGGTGACGATGGCCTATGCCGTCGGCCATATTTCCGGCGGGCATTTTAACCCGGCCGTCACCGTCGGCTTATTCGCCGGCGGCCGTTTCGCGGCGAAAGACGTTATTCCTTACGTTATCGCTCAGGTCATCGGCGGTATCGCCGCAGCGGCGGTGCTGTATTTGATCGCCAGCGGCAAAGCCGGTTTCGACGCCACCGCAGGCGGCTTCGCCTCCAACGGTTACGGCGAACACTCACCGGGCGGTTATTCTCTGCAAGCCGCGATCGTGATTGAGCTGGTACTGACCGCCTTCTTCCTGATCGTTATTCACGGCGTGACCGACAAGCGCGCGCCGGCAGGCTTTGCCCCGCTGGCTATCGGCCTGACGCTGACGCTGATCCACCTGATCAGCATCCCGGTGACCAACACCTCCGTCAACCCGGCGCGCAGCACCGGCGTAGCGATCTTCCAGGGCACCTGGGCGCTGCAGCAGCTGTGGGTATTCTGGCTGGTGCCGCTGGTCGGCGGCATTATCGGCGGCCTGATCTACCGCTGCCTGCTGGAAGACAAAAAATAAGCGTATCGCAGTCGATCGCGTTTCACGGGGCAGCCTTCATCGGCTGCCCCGTTGCTTTCAGCCCTTCGTCACTTCAAACATCATGATATCGCTGGTAAAGGAGCCGTCCGGCTGAATGGCGAAATGCGCCGCTACCTCTTCCGACACGCTTTGCTGCAGCGCGCGGATCGCGGTAACGAAATGCGCCGGCGTGCGCATGCGCGCCACCCAGCTACCGAACTCCAGCATCAAGCGATCCGCCGTCACCTCACGCACCACCAACCCGGCTTCGGTCAATAACCTCAACCACTCGCCCGGCGCATAGTTGCGCACGTGCGAGGTGTCGCGCAGCACTTCCACGGTTTGCAGGTAGATATCCAGCAGCGGATGCCCCGGCGAGACCACGTCCATAATGATCGCTCTGCCGCCCGGTTTGAGTACCCGCCTGACCTCGCGCAGCGCCTGGCCGACGTCGTGCCAGTGGTGCGCCGAATAGCGGCTGATGACCAGATCGAAGCTGGCGTCTTCAAACGGTAAAGACTCCGCCACGCCCTGCTGCAGCTGAATGTTATTCAGGCCTTTTGCCGCCGCCGCCTGCTTCACCACCGCCAACATTTGCGCCGACAGATCGTAGGCCACCACCTGCGCCACCCTGGCCGCCGCCGTGAAGCTGGCGTGCCCGGCGCCGCAGCCCAGATCGAGCAGGCGCGCGTCGGCGTGCGGTTCCAGTAACTGTGCAAGGCGTTGCAAATCCTTGCCCTGCGCGTGTACCGCGCTGGTTAAGTAGGCGTTGGCCTGCTCGCCGAACTGCCGGTCTACCGCGTTTTTATGGCTGTTGCTGATGCTCATGTTTGCTCCCGTTATTATCCGGCTTGCGCCTGTGCCTGAAGGCTTTCGGCTACTATAATCAGGCTACTATACGGGTACAATATGAGCAGTTATCCTGGTATAAATAGGTACCACGCTATGACATCAGAAGCCTTATCCGGGCCAAAGGCCCTCGGCGCGTTCCTGCGGGCGCACCGCGAACGCATCACGCCGGAAATGCTCGGCCTGCCCAGCTCCTCGCGCCGTCGCACCAGCGGCCTGCGGCGCGAAGAACTGGCGCAAATCAGCGGCATCAGCGCCACCTGGTATACCTGGATCGAACAGGGCCGCGAGGTATCCATTTCCCCCTATACGCTGGCACGCATCGCCAAGGCGCTGCGGCTCGGCCCGGCCGAACGCCATTACCTGTTTACCCTGGCGCGCATCGCCGACCCCGAGCAGGAAACACACCGCGAAACCGCCAACGACGCGGTGCTGCAAAGCGTGCATCAGATGACGGTGCCCTGCTACCTGCTGGACGTGACCTGGAATGTCGTCGCCTGGAACCCGCAGGCGGCGGCGCTGTTCAGCGGCTGGCTGGATGTGGCCAACAGCCCCAACCTGCTGCACTTCATGTTCTTCCACCCGTTGGCGAAAACGCTGGTCAGCGATTGGGAAGAGCGCGCGCGCCGCGTGGTGGCCGAGTTTCGCGCCGAGACCAGCCATCATCAAAATACCGAAGAGATGCGCGCCTTCGTGCGCAACATGACGCACAACAGCGCAGACTTTAATCACTGGTGGAAGCAACATGACGTCATGGCGCGCGAAGGCGGCGAACGCGCGTTCGAGCATTCTCGGCAAGGCGCACTGCGCTATCGCCAACTGACCTTCCACCCGGCAGAGCACGCCGGTCTGAAGCTGGTGATGCTGATCCCGCTGCCGCAATTGGTAACAAATTCATAGGCAAGTTTACCCGCCATTTATTTATAGGTTCATGTAAACGCGCTAGGGTAATTGATACCGATGATAATGATCATCCAGCACCGTTATTTATCTCCTGAGGTACTCCTATGCAATCCGAAGAACAACGCCTTATCGATGGTCTGTTTGGCCGCCTGAAAGAAGCCGAGACCAAGACGGGCCCACGGGATCTCCAGGCAGAGCAGCAAATCAACCAGCATATTCGCGAGCAGCCTTCCGCCCCTTATTACATGGCGCAGGCGATGATCATTCAGGAAGCGGCGCTCAAGCAGATGGATCAGCGGGTCAAAGAGCTGGAGGCCCAGGTGGCGCAGCTGCAGCAAACCGCCAACGGCCAGCAGAGCAGCGGCGGCTTCCTGGCCGGTCTGTTCGGCGGCGGCAGCCGCACGCCAAGCCCGCGTGAACAGTATCAGGCGCAGCAGCAAAATACGGCGGCCTGGAACAACGCGCAGCAGGGGGGCTACGCGCAGCAGCAGCCTGCCTATGCCCAACCGCAGCAGGCGGCGCCCTCACGCGCCGGCGGCTTCCTGGGAGGCGCCTTGCAAACGGCGGCGGGCGTCGCCGGCGGCGTGGTGTTGGCCGACATGCTGACCGGCATGTTCCGCCATTCGCAACCACAGGAAATCGTAAATATTATCGAGGAAACCCCGGCGCCGCTGGACGACAGCGCAATGCGCAATTTCGACGCCTCCAACAACCTGGATACCTTCAACAACGGCGATGGTGGCAGCTTCCTGAACCAGGACAACGGCTTCCAGAACGCCAGCTATCAGGACGACACGGATTACGCCGACGACGATTACAGCGACGACGACTCCTTCCTGTAATTCCCTTCGCCCCCTCTCACCCGCAGAGGGGGATTTCCCGTTTCACCAATCTGGTCTACAGTGAACACTGTTCATTTATCCAGCCGGGAGAAACGATGATGAGCCTGACTCCTTCAGACCCTTTTTTCAGCGAACGCCTGCAGATGCGCCCGCCGGTGATGGCGGATCTCGAACGCTTCTACGCCATCTTCGGCGATCCGCAAACCCAGCGTTTCAACCCCGCCGGCCCGCTCACCAGCGAAGCGCAGGCTATCTCGGCGCTGCAAGAGAGAATTTCCGGGTGGCAACAACACGGTTACGGTTCCTGGGCGATCGCCCTGCGCGAACGGCCGGATTGGATCATCGGCTTTGGCGGATTGTCCTGGAAACCGCTCGGCGCGCAGCGCACCGTGAACCTCGGCTATCGATTCGATACTCGCGTCTGGGGCATGGGGTTGGCCACCGAGATGGCGCGGGCGTCGCTGCAATATGGTTTTGTCGGATTGGCGATGGAGGAAATTTCCGCCATTGTGCGCGCGGAGAATCAGGCGTCGTGGCGAGTGCTGGAAAAGATCGGCATGCGGCGGGTGGATACGCTGGATGACGTGCCCGGCGCGGCGCCGAGCCTGGTGTATACACTAAAGCGCGGCGACTATCAGGGCTGATCGTCGCTGATTCTGGCCAATGCCATGCGATAAGATTTGACCTTCTTACGCTTTTTCAGCCAGGTGGTGGTCGACACGATGAACACCGCACCCGACATCGCCAACACGCCGGTCGGGTGGCCGTAAAACACCATCAAGGCAAAGTACACGGCGGAAACGATCGCCACCCATTTCGCCGTATTGCCCATGTCGTTTTTCTCCTGGGTCAAACGGCGAATGCGCTCTTCTTCACTGATTCCCATACGCGCTCCTTGTTGGTTGAATGTTCCATTATATGGAGTTGGAGTGCTGATATTTCAAGCGGTTGGATGGTAAAGAAGCGTAAAGCTCAGGCCGGCGGTTCCCGTCGCCGCGGCAGATAGCGCCCGGGCTGATCGGCACCCGGCAGACCGGCGCCGTCATTACGGCCAAACAGCCGGTAGCGATTGCCGGCGACCGCGTCGTACACCTTGTCCGCCAGCTTCGGTGGCAGGCAACGCCCCAGCGCCAGCGCGCGGTATGGCCAAGCCAATTGGCGCAGCGACCGAAACAGCGCCGCCGAACGCAGCCAATAGCGCCCCTGCTCAACATAGACCACGGAATCGAAACGATCGGTCGGCAACCCCAACGCCAGCAGGATCGCCTGCCCTTCGACGGATTGCACCGTTGCCAACAGAATACGCCGCTGCCGATCGGCGCGAATAAGGTATCTCACCAGCCCGTGACACAGATTGCATTCGCCGTCGAACAACAGCGCGCGCTCGCCGGGCTGGAGATAAGGCAACTGTGATAAAGGGGTCATCCCGCCTCCCGTAAAACGCTCTCCTTAGCCTAACGCGCCTGGCGCGCTCAGGCCAGAGCGGGATGACAGAGTCCGTTAAGGCGCAGGCGGTGCGTCAGGCACGGCCACCACCGCGACGCGCACTTCGTAATGTTTGGCGCTGCCCGCCGGGATCACCGCCGTCAGTTTGTTGATGGTTTCCACCGGATTGTCGCTGGCCGAGGTGGCGCAGAACAGCTCGCCGCCGTGGCAGAACCCCGGCTTGGGCTGGTGCCCGCCCGGGAAAGGTGGCATGCGCATCGGCGCATCCATCAAAGGCGGCAACGCGTTGGCCGCTGGCTTCTCAGGCGCCGACATCGCGCTCGCGCTGAACAACAGCGCCATGCCCATGCAGGGCAGCGCCAGGATCTTGATTGCTTGTTTCATTGAATTAGCCTCATTTGCCGGGTTCGGGATTACGCTACCCCGCCCCCGGCCAATGAGAAAGCCGCTTTTCGCTACCTTTTCGCCCCGCTGCGCTTTGCTTACATCCCGCGTCTAACGTGATGAAAGACGAAAGGTTGGGTAAAGGGCCGTCGCGTTACTTACCGTTGGTCAGCGTGTTGTAGCTGGTCATCAGATTGCGGTAGTCCGGGATATGGTTGGAGAACAGCGTGCCCAGGCCTTCGATATCGTTGCGCCAGTCGCGGTGCAGCTCGCAGGCGACGCCGAACCAGGTCATCAACTGCGCGCCGGCGGCTTCCATACGGCTCCAGGCCGACTGACGGGTCAGTTCATTGAAGGTGCCGGAGGCGTCGGTCACCACAAACACTTCGAACCCTTCATTGAGCGCAGACAGCGCCGGGAATGCCACGCACACTTCGGTCACCACGCCGGCAATGATCAGCTGCTTGCGGCCGGTGGCTTTTACCGCTTTGACGAAGTCGTCGTTGTCCCAGGCGTTGATCTGGCCAGGGCGCGGAATGAAAGGAGCATCGGGGAATTGGGCTTTCAGTTCCGGCACCAGCGGGCCGTTGGGGCCGTTTTCAAAACTGGTGGTCAGAATGGTCGGCAGGTTGAAATACTTCGCTAAATCACCCAGCGCCAGCACGTTGTTTTTAAACCGATCGGGATCGATGTCGCGCACCAGCGAAAGCAGCCCTGCCTGATGATCCACCAGCAATACGGCGGCCTGATCTTTGTCGAGGCGTTTGTAATTTGCAGTCATGGTTTTACTCCTGTGGGGTTTGATGTTGCGGATGAAATGCCCCACCGGTGTGGCGGGGCGTTGAGGTTTAAGTGTGGCGTCTGGAACCGAGAACACTTCCCGCCCCAGATGCCAAGGTTCAACCGGCGCTCGCTTCGGCGTTCATGCTGCCGAACTTGCCGCTGTTGAAATCGCGGAACGCCTGCTGGATTTCCGCTTCGCTGTTCATGACGAACGGGCCGTAGCCGACGATAGGCTCATCGATCGGTTCGCCGCTCAGCACCAACAGCGCGACATCGTTGTTGGCTTCGATAGTGATCGAATCCCCCGCCCGGTCGAAACGCACCATCTGGGTTTCACGCACCACATCTTCGCCGTTAACCAGGATCGCGCCGTGCAGCATCACCAGCGCCAGCGTATGGCCTTCTTTCACCGTCAGCGTGGTGGTATGGCCGGCATTCAGCTTCATATCCCACACGTTGAGCGGGCTGAAGGTGCGCGCCGGGCCGGCATGGCCGCCGAAGTCACCGGCGATCACCCGCACTTGCCCTGCGCCGTCCGCCAGCGGAACCACCGGAATATCGGCGTTCAGCAGCGTCTGGTAACCCGGCTCGGCCATTTTGTCCTTGGCCGGCAGGTTGACCCACAGCTGCACCATTTCCATGGTGCCGCCGTTGCGCGAGAAGTCCCGCGAATGGAACTCTTCGTGCAGGATGCCGGAGGCGGCGGTCATCCACTGGACGTCGCCGGGGCCAATCACCCCGCCGCTGCCGGTCGAGTCACGGTGTTCCACTTCGCCCTGATAGACGATGGTCACCGTTTCAAACCCGCGATGCGGGTGCTGACCCACGCCACGGGTGCCGGAGGCGGAACGGAATTTGGTCGGCGCCGCGTGATCCAGCAGCAGGAACGGGCTCATTTCCGCCCCCAAATCGTTATAAGAGAACAGCGAATTCACCAGGAAACCGTTACCGACCCAGTGTGCTTCCGGGCTGTTGTGAATACCGAGGATTTTTTTCATCTTGAACTCCCGTTTCAGACCTCACGGCCTTAAGTTGATGTCAGAAGTTTAATCCGCCGGGGTTTGCTGCAGTAGTAGGCAAGATGTACACTCAGCGTTCTACTGATAGAACGATAAGGGATACGATGCTGACCGATCTGAACGATCTGTTTTTCTTCGCCAGCGTGGTCGATCACCAGGGATTCGCCCCCGCCGGCCGGGCGCTGGGCATTCCCAAATCCAAGCTCAGCCGCCGCGTGGCGCTGCTGGAGGAGCGGCTGGGCGTGCGCCTGATCCAGCGCTCGACGCGGCGCTTCTCGGTGACCGAGGTCGGCCAAACTTATTACGCGCACTGCAAGGCAATGCTGGTGGAAGCGGAAGCGGCGCAGCAGGCGATCGAGCAGACGCGCGCCGAGCCCTGCGGCACGGTGCGCATGTCCTGCCCGGTGGCGATCCTGCACACCCGCGTCGGCAGCATGGTGGCGGCCTTTATGGCCGATTATCCCAAGGTGACGGTGCATCTGGAGGCCACCAACCGCCGGGTGGACGTGGTGGGGGAAGGGTTGGATCTGGCGATCCGCGTGCGGCCGCCGCCGCTGGAGGACAGCGATCTGGTGCTGAAAATCCTGGCGCAGCGCACCTGGTGCGTCGCCGCCAGCCCGGCACTAGTGCGCACCCTCGGGCCGGCGCACACGCCGGAAGACCTGCGTAAATACCCGACGCTCGATCTCGGCCCGGCGCGCGGTCAGCACCAATGGCGGCTGACCGGCCCACAGGGTGAACGGGTGGAGTGGGAACACACGCCGCGGCTGGTCACCGACGACATGCTGATGCTGCGCACCGCCGCCATCGCCGGCGCCGGCATCGTACAACTGCCGGCGATGATGATGCGCGACGACATGCTGCGCGGCGAGCTGGTGCAACTGTTGCCGGGCTGGCAGCCGCAGGGCGGCGTGGTGCATGCGGTTTACCCGTCGCGCCGCGGCCTGCTGCCGGCGGTGCGGCTGCTGCTCGACTATCTGGGCGAGCAGTTCGCCAGCATTGAAGAAGAGTGATCAGGCGGTGATTTCGATCGCGTTGCCGTCTGGATCGCGAATGACGGCCTCGTAGAAGCCGTCGCCGGTCCAGCGCGGCGCGGACAGCAAAATGCCCTCCTGCTGCGCGCGCTGCGCCAACCGATCGACCTGCCGCTCATCCCCCAGCGACAGCGCGATGTGCGCCCAACCGACCCGCTCCTCCTGCTCCTGCGCCAGCAGCAACGTCGGCACGCGCATGATCTCCAGCGACGGCCCGGCCGCCAGGCTGACGAAGCGGGAAACGAACCCCGGCCGGTTGCGGCTGACATACTCCTCCCCCGCGGCACCATTGAAATAACGCTGCCAAAATGCCAGCTGCGCGTCGATGTCACGGGTCCACAGAGCAACATGGGCTATTTTCATCATCATTCTCCGGTCGGTAAATCGCTGTGCCAAACCTGGCCGCCGCCCTGCGCCACCTGCAGCTCAAGCTGCGGGTGCGCGCCGCGCGCCGTCACCAGATGATCCACCCGCCCGGCGGGCAGGAAGGGGTAAGGGGCGTAGGTATTGAGCTTGTCGCGGGTGCACAGCACCGCCACGCTGCCGGCGCGCGTCAACAGCCGCTTTTTAAAGGTGGCGTCCTGGTAGCTCAGCGCGGAGAAGCCGCCGGCCGGGTCGTAGGCGCAGATGCCGGTAAACACCAAATCGAAATGGAAACCGTCGATCTCTTCCGCGGCCTTGGCGTCCACGCAGCCGCCGACCTGCGCATCCAACTCGCCGCCGATCAGGATGGTGCGGATCCCCGGCCGCTCCAGCATTTTGCCGGCGATGCTCAATGCATTGGTCACCACCGTCAAACGCCGGTCGCGCGGCAACAGATCCGCCAGATACAGGTGGGTGCTGCCGGCGTCGAGGAAGATCAGCTGTTCTTCACCGATCACCCCCAGCGCGGTCTGTGCCAGCGCCAGCTTCTCGTCACCGCTGAGCGCAATGCGCGCCGCAACGGGCCCCTCGGCCGGCGTCGGCGCCAACGCGCCGCCATAGATGCGTTTGCACAAGTTCTGCGCCGCCAGCTGGCGCAGATCGCGGCGGATGGTCGCTTCGGTGGTGTTCAGCCGCTGCGCCATCTCCAGGGCCAGCACCCGCCCCTGTTGGCGGAGCGTGTCAAGAATGGCCTGGTGACGCTCATTCGGTAACAGTTTGGACATCATGTCAATCCGGTGACGCTAAAGTGATCATAAATGTACACAAACAAACACAAACGTACAATGCAGAGCGGAAGAAAAATCGCCGGGCAGGATTTTCGCCTGCGGGATGTTGGCTATACTGAGGCAAGCGAAGTTACCGCAGACGTAACGGCTTGGACGCTAAGGGAAAACGATGTTATTGACGATCGCAAGGTGGCTGTTTCAGCTCCCCGGGAAGCTGTTCGGGCTGATTTTCAAAAATCGCCTGAGGATATTTTTGTTCTTCATGCTGGTCGCCGTTGGGGTGCTCGGCGCCAAGCGCTATCTGCGCGCCCACCAATATGACGACGAGTTCAGTCTCGCCGCCCCCGCCGATTACAATCGCGCCATCAAGCGCGAAATGCCGCTGCGGGAGGCGCGCGAACAGTGCGGCGGGCCGCTGCATGACAATGCCGGGCAGCCGTGGCCCGCCTCAGCGGGTTATCTGCATCAGCCAACGCGGCTGCCCGCATCCGGCCTGCATCGGCTGACGTTGGATAATCAGGGCAACGATTTCGCGGTGCTGGTCAAGCTGGAAACGCCAGCGGCGCCGCAACAGCTGGCGGAAGTCTTTATTCCGCCCGCCGGCAGCTTCGAGGTGAAAATCAATGCGAACGCGGAACACGTGATGAAAATCAAGAATATCAAGACCGGCTGCATGTTCCGCTCCCGGCCGTTCAACCTGGATAAACAGCGTGATTGGCGCATGCCGCTGACGCTGCGGAAGGACGGCAGCCTGCAGCTGCAGCCGATAGGCGATCGCCAATTCTGAGCGGGCGCCGGGCAGCAGAGCCGGCGCCGCATAGGGTTACTTTTTCACCGGATGATCGCGGCGGAACAGTTCCCAGCTTTCAATTTCCTGCCCACTCGGCAAGGTACAGGTGGAATACTGGCCTGCCGCATTCTCTTTGGCGTTCAGCTTGCCGCCGATTTGGGTGCAGTACACGTCGGCCGGGTTCGCCATGCCGATCGGTTTCACCTGCGGCGGTGGCGGCGCCTCGTTAGATTTCACGGAACACCCCTGCAACATCGTCATCCCTGCCAGCAGGGAAAGCATCAACGTTTTTTTCATTTTTCCAGCTTATACAAAAACGAACGGCGGAGCGCTCCGCCGTTCTTAGATCATGAAATAAAGGATTTGCCCTGTTTCAGCACCAGATCGCAGGCTTTTTGCTTCACCTTCTCGGTGATCTGCGAGGTGCCCAGGCTGTTGAGATCCAGGCTCTTGCCTTCGCCGGTCTGCAGCAAGCCGCCCAGGCCCTGCTGATAATCCTGGCTCTTGGCGTTTTCGGTGCTGGTGATGCCCAGCTTGCTGAGCAGCTGATCTTTCACCCCTTCGGCACCGTTAGCCGACAGCACGTTGTTTTTCACGCAGTACTGCAGGATACCGGCGGCATTGGTCATGCTGCTGGAGCTCAACGCCTTGTCGCCGCCGTTCAGCAGGCCGGTCAACGAGGAGAGCGACATGCCGCCGCTGCTGTCGCCGCCCGACTTGCTCAGTTCGCCCGCCGCGCTGCTGAGGGAATCCATCAGCCCGGCGGCCTGGGTGGCGCCGCTGGCCAGGGTCGCGGACAGCGCCAAAGCCAGCAATAAACGATGTTTGGTGATCATAGTGGTGAAACTCCTGTCATAACGGCATGCAATCGGCGCAGCGCGCCGGGATACCTCTCCGACGCCGCCTGCGGCGACAAGTTCCTTTTATCTCGCCGCCGCGCCGTTTTTCGGAATTCAGGAAGTTTAGAACTGCCAGCGCAGCCAGGCGAAGAACACGTTGCCGTTGTTATAGGTGCCGGGAATGTAGGTCGCCTGGAACGTCAGCCGCTGATAGCCGATAGAGGCCAGCGGCAGCGGCGCCGGGATAGGGATGTAATTCCAGTTATCGCGCGCGGTGACGCTGGCGGTGAAGCCCAGCCCCAGGCGGAAATCCTTGTCATCCAGCGGGCGCCAGATCTTCTCGTAGGCGTAGCCGCCGATCGGCTCCCATTTGTTGAAGGAATCCTTGAACGCCATGATGTAGATGCCGTGCCAGTCACCGTCGCTGTCGTAGCGGGAGATGCCGTAACCGGCGCCCCACGGACGTTCGTTGTACTTATCGATATGCTCATCATCATAAGTCCAACGGTTGTGCCAGGTGATGGCCGGGATATAGAGATCGTGGTTAGGCGAGTTGTTCCAGGTCTCCGCCACGTTATCGGTAAAACGCTGCCATAAACCCGGTTTTTCAGCCTGTGCGGCATTGCCACTTTCTGTACCAACCTCAGCATAAGAAGGCAGTGCAGGAAATATCAACGCCAGAGAACACGCCAAAAGGGTCCGTTTTAGAAACATCGTAAAGCTCCTGTAAAAATACGGCCGCAGATTTTTACCGATAGCCCAGGCAAGATCAAGCCGTATCTAATTTATCCAACGCCCGTTGTGCTTTGGTTAAGTTTAGCACCGGAAAATGCCCAATAATTCAGGACAAACCGTACCGGTATCCGCATGCTATTGCCTTTCGGGCGGCAAAACCGTGGGAAAAATCCGCTTTGTCGCACGCTACTCGCGAGCAAGATGCTTGACCAACACATCGACATCGAGACGGTTCACAAACTCCAGGGAATACGAGGAATAGAGGCCGAACAGGCGGTTTTGGTGCCCGACCACCACCAGATCGATGCCGGCCTGGTGAATAAAATCGCTCACGTCCTTAAAGCGCCGAATGGTGACAATCTCCTTGACCGCGACCGGCACATCGACGGCGCTCACCAACCGGCTCAGCATCGCCTTGGCGGCGATCACTTCCTGCGCCTGGCGATCCTTGATTAACGCATCGCTGCCGTACTCCAGCTCGGCGTAGTCGGCGTTAAGATGGCCGACGGTGAGGGCGATGGGCTTACCGCGCACCATCGCCGCCGTTTGACGCAGCAACGGCAACCCATCACGCTCGTTATGAATCAGCACCAGAATATGTCGATAGCCTTTCATCACACGCCCCCCTCTCAGGCCAGCACCGCTGGGACATGAGCCCCTCTGGTAGGTATACGCCATCCGTGCGCACGTAGAGAAAAGTTTACGTATCACTTCCCACAGAATGTGATGACCGCCACGTTATATTAGCGCCCGTGACGGCCCATTTTTACACCGGCCCGACGCGGCGCGCATTGCGGCATCTGTAAAGCAAAACTGACAACTATGACCGAATAAAAAAACCTTATTGTTAATTTTTTGTTTTTAATTGGTTGCTGGAAGGTTTCTTTAAATAAGCGTGCGGCGGATCACCAAAATGCACCTTTACATGAAGTTGTGCTTTTCTTTCTCAGGCAAAAAGCGTTGCACCGCTCAATGGGATTTAACACGGCTTCAAAAGTACCGGATGATTCACCCTGCATCATGATAAATACCAATGCGCCGCCGTTTTTCTGCCGATATGCCGTCAACGAAAAATACCGCCCCGCCCTAATGCACAATAGCCACACTATTTATGGAAAAACCCATCGCGTAAAGCGCCGAATACAAACCGCCTCTTCCTCGGCCGCTCCCCCTATCTTGAACAAGCCGGCACTTTAAATAACTGTTAATGCTAACGACACAACATCGCCAGCAATTTATTTTTGCTGATTTTCGCCTGACAAAATAAAGATAAAT
Organism: Serratia nematodiphila DZ0503SBS1; assembly: GCF_000738675.1. Lineage (NCBI taxonomy): Bacteria > Pseudomonadati > Pseudomonadota > Gammaproteobacteria > Enterobacterales > Yersiniaceae > Serratia > Serratia nematodiphila. Next base: position 661,012 of record NZ_JPUX01000002.1, read on the forward strand.
AATCCGGAGCAATCAATGAAAATAACTATCGGGTCATTCATTCTGCAACAGCTTCACGCCCTGAACGTCGATCGTATTTACGGCGTGCCCGGCGACTATAACCTCAGCCTGCTGGAGCTGTTGGAAAGCGACGAACGGCTGGCGTTCGTCGGCAACTGCAATGAATTGAACGCCTCCTACGCCGCCGACGGCTACGCACGGATGAAAGGCGCCGGCGCGCTGATCGTCACCTACGGCGTCGGCGATCTGGCCGCGCTGTCCGGCATCGCCGGCGCCTATGCCGAATCTTCGCCGGTGGTCTGCATCGCCGGCACGCCGCCGCTGCACGCGATGAAGAATCATCAGCTATTGCACCATACCCTGGGCGACGGCAATTTCGACAACGTCATGAACTGCTTTAAACAATTCACCGTCGCTCAGGCTCTTATCACGCCGGAAAATGCCGCGCAGGAAATTCCACGCGTTATTTCTCGCGCCTGGATAGAGAAGAAACCGGTGTATTTACAGCTGCCGTCTGATATTTGCGATATCGAAATTGAAGTCGCCGAAGCCGCAGCAGCGCCGCAATTGCCGGCGAGCGATAAATACAATGTGCAATTGGCGGCAATGGCGCTGTTAACCAAAATAAAGCGCGCGCAGCGCCCGATCATATTGGTCGACCAAATGGTGGATCGCTACCGGTTGCAGCAGTTGGTTATCGATGTCGCTCACCGCTTCGCCATACCGCTGACCAACATGCCAACCGCCAAATGCATTATCCCGGAAAATACCGCCGGCTGGATGGGCGGCTACAGCGGCAACCTGTCGCGCCCCGAATTGTATGAACGCATGGCCCACTCAGACTGCGTGCTGAGTTTCGGCGTGCGTCTGGTGGACTCCACCACCGGCTATTTCTCGCAGCAAATTCCCGCCGCCGCTCAGGTGGATATTCAGCCGTTCTCGATGACGTTGGACAACACCTCCTACCCGGCGGTAGCGACGGCGGATCTGCTGCAGGCGCTGCTGGATCTGAGCGAAGACGCGCCGGCGCAGCTTTTATCACCGCTGGCCGATCCGCGTGACAAGCTGGCGACGCCGAGCGACGCGCCTATCGACCAGGCCTATCTGTGGCAGCGGATCCAACGCTTCATCCAGGCGGATGATGTGGTGGTGGTGGAAAACGGCACCTCGGGCGCGGCCATCGGCGGCATGCGCATGCCGGGCGGCGTCAAGGTGGTCAACCAACCGATTTGGGGCTCGATCGGTTATACCCTGCCGGCGCTGCTCGGAACCCTGATGGCGGCCCCTGAGCGCCGTCACCTGCTGTTCATCGGCGACGGCTCCTTCCAGCTTACCGCGCAGGAAGTGTCCACTCTGCTGCGCTGCGAACAAAAGCCGATCATCTTCCTGATCAACAACGACGGTTACACTATCGAACGCTATATCCTCGGCGAAAACTCGTCCTACAACGACATCAGCCCGTGGGACTACGCCAAACTGCCGGCGGTATTGAATACCCAGGCGCAGCCGTTCAGCGTGGCGGTGGAAACCACACAACAGCTGGAAATGGCCCTGGAACACGCCTCACGGCAGGATCGGCTGGCGTTTATCGAGGTGAAAGTGCCGATGATGGACACGCCGCCGGTGATGAAAGAGTTCTGTAACCGCTGCAACAGCTTTAACTTCGGCCTGACCAACCCGCGCCGCAGCGCCTGAGGCGCGATGATCGCGCCGCCGGTGGTTCAGGCCTCCGGCGGCGTTTTTCATGCCGTTACCCGCCGGCGCGCGCCATGCAGCGCTGCCGGCGTTCATCCACCCGCTTGGCGAACCAGGCGGTGGTCAGCTTGCGGGTGATTTTCGGGCTTTCCAGCTGAATACCCGGCAGCATCTCACGCGGCAGCTTGCCGCCCGCCAACGCAAAGACCTTCTTATACAGGTCGGTATCGGCAAAGTCAGCCGTATCGCCTTTCTCAAGCGCCCGGCGAATGGCGCTGTCGCTCATGTTCAGGCGCTTGCCGAGCGTGCGCACCGCCAGCTCGGTCGAGCCGGGCTTGTCGCTGCTGAAGTCGATCAGATCGCCGTCCAGCGCCAGCGGAATGGCGCTCGCCCGGCTGACCGCGTTTTGGAACGCCGCGTTGCGGCTGGCGTACCAGCCGGCGTTGAAGTCGGCAAAGCGGTAAATCGGCCGGCTGTAATCGGCCGGGTACCCCAGCAAATGCATAATGCCGAAGTACATGCCGCCGCGCCGGCTGAAAACTTCGCGGCGAATCGAGCCGTCGACCGGATAAGGATACCCTTTGGCGTGCGCCTCGGCGAAGGCGATGCTCACCTGCATCGGGCCGCCGGTATGTACCGGGTTCAAATGGCCGAACAGCTTCTGTCCCATCGGCACGCGGTCGATCATGTCATCGAAGATATCGCTCAGATCCTTCTCCGTGCGCACCTTATCCAGACGCTCACTGTAGCTCTGGCCGTTCGACGACGAGATCTTCAACGCGGTATGCACCAAAAAGTTCGGGATGTGCATCTGATCGGCACGGCGGTCGATCTCTTTCCAGGCGATCTTCGGCAGCCCCGGCACCTGCGGGTTAGCCTGGAATGTCGACTCTTGTTCGGTCACCGCCAGCACCGAACACAGGTTCTCATCGCTCGGTTCAATGCCCTGCGCGGCGAAGGCGGCGGTAATATCGGTGGCCCAGCCCTGACGATCGCCGGCGTTGGCCGGGATCAGCGTCATCAGTCGGGCTTTGACGTCGGCGGGGCGCGCCGCCGGCGCCGTGGTGGTGGTTTTGCTGGTACAGCCCGCCAGCGCCAGCAGCGCGGCCAGGCTCAGCCAACGGAAGGGCATCGGGTGGAATAAACGAGATATCGGCATCTTTTCCCTGAACGTGATGACATGAACAGCACTGAAATTAGCCCAGCCGCCGCACACAATCCAGTATAAAGATATCGCCGCGCCTTTCCGTCAGGCCGCTATGTTCAAACGATCGATAAAGATGTATTTTATATGCATCATATAAATCACTTTGTTTGCCCAGCCAGAGGAGCCCCCTATGGAGCAGCAGCTGCTTTGCTATAAAACCCTGCCGGAATGGAACAGCGACACACTGCCGGAAGCCTTTCGCCAGCGCCACAACACCCAGAACGGCACCTGGGCGAAGCTCACCGTGCTGAGCGGCAACCTGACGTTCGCCATGATGACCGAAGACGGCGCCACCACCGAGACCTGGCAGTTTAGCCCCGAAAGCCAGCCGCCGTTTATCGAACCGCAGCAGTGGCATCGCATCGTTTCCTTCTCGGACGACATGACCTGCCGGCTGGCGTTCTACTGCACGCCGGAAGATTACTACCACAAGAAATACGAACTGACGCGCACCCACTCCGAAGTGATCGAGGCGGCGGCGCGCATCGCACCGGGCAAGGCGCTGGATCTGGGCTGCGGCGGCGGCCGCAATTCGCTCTATCTCAATCTGAAAGGTTTCGACGTCACCGCCTGGGACAAGCACGCGCCGTCGATAGCTCGCCTCAATCAGATCATCGACGCCGAGCAGCTGACCCGCCTGAGCGCCGGGGTGCAGGATCTCAATACTCACCGCTTCAGCGGCGAGTACGACTTCATCCTGTCCACCGTGGTGTTGATGTTTCTCGAGCGCCAGCAGATCCCGCATATCGTGCAAAACATGCAGGACAGCACCGTGCCCGGCGGCCATAATCTGATCGTGGCGGCGATGGATACCGAAGATTATCCCTGCCCGCTGCCGTTCCCGTTCACCTTCAAGCCGGGCGAGCTGAAGCACTATTACCGCGACTGGCAGATCCTCAAATACAACGAGGACGTCGGCCAACTGCACAAGACCGACGCCGCCGGCAACCGCATCTCGCTGCGCTTCGCCACCCTGCTGGCGCGCAAGCTATAACGCGTCGTGAAAGATCACCCCTAGCGTGTGGCGTTGGCCGGTGCGTATCCGGCTGACGCCGTGGCGCAGATTGACCCGATAGTAGCCTCTCGCTCCGGCCACCGGCCGATGGTGCACCGCGAACACCACCGCGTCCCCCTGCTGCAAGGGCACCACCTCCGGCCGGCTCTGCATCCGCGGCCGCTGCTCGGTCAGCACAAACTCGCCGCCGGTGAAATCCTGCCCGGGGGCGGAAAGCAGGAACGCCACCTGCAGCGGAAACACCCGTTCGCCGTACAGATCCTGATGCAGGCAGTTGTAATCCCCCTCCGTGTAACGCAACAGCAGCGGCGTTGGCCGCCGCTGGCCGGCCTGATGACATTCAGTCAGGTAAGCCTCGTGTTCGGCGGGATAGCGCGCCGTCAGACCCAGCATGGCGTTCCAGCGATTGGCCAACGGCGCCAACCGCGCGTACAGCAGGCCGCGCACTTCGGCCACCGGGGGCGGTAACGGATACGCAAAATACTGGTACTCGCCGCGGCCAAAACCGTGGCGCGCCATGACGATGCGGCTGCGAAAATGTTCGCCATGCGGATAAAGCGCCGCCAATTGCCGGCACAGCTCGGCGCTGAGCACGCCCGGCAGGCGCGCCCCCCCTTGCGCATCAAGTTCGCGTTCGATCGCCGCCCAGTCCAATTCGGCCAACCGCGCCGCCAGCGCGCCGCTCATCGCTGCGCCTCCTTTTCCAGCAAGGCTTTCTTGCGCTCGACGCCCCAGCGATAACCGGACAAGGCGCCGCCGTTGCGCACCACCCGGTGACAGGGGATTGCCACCGCCAGCACGTTGGCGGCGCAGGCGCCGGCCACCGCGCGCACCGCCTTCGGCGCGCCGATGCGCCGGGCGATATCGGCATAGCTGACGGTTTCGCCGACCGGTATCGCCTGCAGCGCCCGCCAGACCCGCTGTTGAAACGCAGTGCCGCGAATATCCAGCGGCAGCGCCAGCCCGCTCTCCGGCGCTTCGATCAGGCCCACCACCTGCGCCATCAGCGCTTCATACTGCGCGTCACCGCCGATCAGCTCGGCGTTGGGGAATTTATCCTGCAGATCCTGCACCAGCTGCTGCGCATCGTCCCCCAGCAGAATGGCGCAAATGCCCACCTCGCTCTGCGCCGCCAGGATCTCGCCCAGCGAACAGCGCCCGACGGCGAAATGGATGCGCATGCCTTTGCCGCCCGCCCGGTAGGCCTTCGGCGTCATGCCCAGCGCGGCGTTGGCTTGCTGGTAGAAGCGGCCGTTGGCGCCATAGCCGGCGTCGAAGATCGCGTCGGTCACCGTCTCCTGCTGCGAAAGACCGGTGCGCAAGCGCTGGCTACGCTGCGCGTCGGCGTAGCCTTTCGGCGTCAGGCCGGTGATCGCTTTGAACAGCCGGTGGAAATGGTATTGGCTCAACCCGATGTGGCGCGCCAGCGTCTGCAGCGACGGCGCTTTCTCCGCCCGTTCGATATAGCGGCAGGCCTCGGCGATCTGCCGCGCATGCTGCTCCGTCAACGGCGTCAGCCCCTGGCGGCAGCGTTTGCAGGGCCGATAACCCGCCGCCTCCGCCTGTTCCGCATCGTCGAACAGCTCCACGTTTTGCCGATTCGGCTGGCGTGACGGGCAGGAAGGCGAGCAATACACGCCGGTGGTTTTCACCGCGTAGATAAAGCGGCCGTCGGCGTGCTTGTCGCGGCTGACGATCGCCAGCCAGCGCGGATCGGCGCTGTCGATTACGTTTTTCATCATCCGTTCCTCACTGCGGTTTCGATGTTAACCAGCATAGTGACGGGCCGTTGGCGAAACACGCCGACTCTTGCTTTTTAATTCGACGCCGACGTTTTCAACAATGTTTCGACAATTTTTAACCAACAACATGAAGTTTATTACGTTGCCAACCCGCTTGCACGGCGTTAGGATCGCGGCCGGTCACGGGCGTGGCCAGTGTTTTTGCCTGTTAGTTGCGCGTATGGAGAGGTTATTGTGTTAGAGAGTTTTGGCGTCCTGAATTTATGGACCTATTTGGCCGGGGTGGTCTTCATCATCATTCTGCCGGGGCCGAATACGCTGTACGTGCTGAAAACCGGCATATCGCGCGGCGTGCGCGCCGGCTACACCGCGGCGCTGGGCGTGTTTATCGGCGATGCGATCCTGATCTTCTGCGCCTATATCGGCGTGGCGTCGCTGATCCGCACCACGCCGTTCCTGTTTACCCTGGTGCGTTTTCTCGGCGCGATTTACCTGCTGTTCCTCGGTGCAAAAATCCTCTACGCCACCTTCGTGCAGAAGGCGCAGGCGCAACAGCAGCAAATTGAAGGCGGCCACAGCATTCTGCGCAAGTCGCTGACGCTGAGCCTGACCAACCCGAAAGCCATTCTGTTTTACGTGTCGTTCTTCGTGCAGTTCATCGACTTCAACTACGCGCACACCGGGCTGTCGTTCACCATTCTGGCGCTGATCCTCGAAGCCGTCAGCTTTATCTACATGAGCACGCTGATCTTCTCCGGCGCGATGCTGGCGCATTTCTTCAACCACAAGAAAGGCCTGGCGAAGCTCGGCAACGGCCTGATCGGCCTGCTGTTCCTCGGTTTCGCCACCCGTCTGGCGACCCTGAGCTCGTGATCCCTCCCGGCCGGCGCCCGCCGGCCGCGGTTTACTCTCCCGTCACGGCAAAATGACACGCAGGACAAACCGAATGTCAGGCAGACCAAAGCCGCCGCTTTCCCGCTGATCTAGACTCTCAGGGTTAACGATAACCTGATGAGCCTGATCGGAGGATGTATGTCTGACAATACCGTAGCCGTGCTGGATAGCGTGTCGCGTTTTCTCGATCGTCAGCATGGGCTGTATATCGACGGCCAGTGGCGCGCGTCCGCCGCGGAAGGCCGCCTGGCGGTGTACAACCCCGCCAATGGGCAGCAGATCGCCACCACCGCCGACGCCAATGAACACGACGTCGCGCTGGCGGTGCAGTCCGCCCACAAAGCCTTCAGCGAAGGCGTCTGGGCGCAGCGTCTGCCGGTCGAGCGCGAGCGCATCCTGCTGCGCTTCGCCGATCTGGTGGAGCAGCACGCCGAAGAGTTGGCGCAGCTCGAAACCCTTGAGCAGGGCAAATCCATCAACATCGCCCGCGCCTTCGAAGTCGGCAGCACCCTGAACTGGATGCGCTACACCGCCGGGCTGGCGACCAAAATCACCGGCCAGACGCTGGATGTCTCCATTCCGATGCCACCGGGCGCCAAATATCAGGTTTATACCCGCAAAGAGCCGATCGGCGTGGTCGCCGGCATCGTGCCCTGGAACTTCCCGCTGATGATCGGCATGTGGAAAGTGATGCCGGCGCTGGCCGCGGGCTGCTCCATCGTCATCAAGCCGTCGGAAACCACCCCGCTCACCCTGCTGCGCATGGCCGAACTGGCGAGCGAAGCCGGCGTGCCGCCGGGCGCGTTCAACGTGGTCACCGGCCGCGGCACCGTGTGCGGCAAGGCGCTGACCGAACATCCGCTGATCGCCAAAGTCAGCTTTACCGGCTCCACGCCGGTGGGCAAAAGCATCGCGCGCGCAGCGGCGGATCGCCTGACCCGCGTGACGCTGGAGCTGGGCGGCAAAAACCCGGCCATCGTGCTGAAAGATGCCGATCCGCAGCAGGTGATCGAAGGCCTGATGCTCGGCAGCTTCCTCAACCAGGGGCAGGTGTGCGCCGCCAGCTCGCGAATCTATATCGAAGCGCCGATTTATGATCGGTTGGTGGCCGGATTCGAACAGGCGGTGAAATCGCTGTCGGTCGGGCCGGGGATGGATACCGGCGCGCAAATCAACCCGCTGGTATCGCTCGCGCACCGCAACAAGGTGGCGGCCTACCTGGACGACGCCCGGGCGAAAAACGCCGAGCTTATCGGCGGCGCGGCCGGGCCGGACGCCAACGGCTTCTACATTCCGCCGACCCTGGTGATCAACCCGGACGATCGGCTGAACCTGACGCGCGAGGAAGTGTTCGGCCCGGTGGTCAACCTGATCCGGGTGGCGAGCGCCGAAGAAGCGCTGAGCAAGGCCAACGACACCGACTTCGGGCTGACCGCCAGCCTGTGGACCACCAGCCTGCAGCAGGCGATGGCGCTGACGCCGCGCATTCAGGCCGGCACCGTGTGGGTCAACACCCATACGCTGATCGACCCGAACATGCCGTTCGGCGGGTTCAAACAGTCGGGCAGCGGCCGTGATTTCGGCCCGGATTGGCTGGACGCTTACACCGAGTCGAAATCGGTCTGCATTCGCTATTGAGTGAAGCGGCGCGGGCCTGGCCCGCGCCCTGACTTACTGATACTGCCGACGGTACTCGCTCGGCGACATGCCGAAACGCTGCTTGAAAGCGGTCGAGAAATGGCTGTGATCGGCGAAGCCCCAGTCGAGGCCGACTCCGGCCAGCTTTTCTTGCCCGGCGGCGCTGCGCAGCGCCTGCGCGCACAGATCCAGCCTGCGGTTCCTGATGTACTGGGCCACCACCAGCCCCTGGCGGGCGAACAGCCGATACAGACTGCGCAGCGACACCCCCAACTCGGCCGCCACCCACTCAGGGCGCAGCTGCGCCGACTGAATATGCCTGTCGATCAACGCCAGCGCCTTGTCGAAGACCGGTTGTTGCCCCTCCGGACGCGCCTGTTCGAGCGCCAACGCCGGGCGCAGCAGCGCCGCCAGCGCATTCAGCACCGCCTCGCTTTCCGCCGCGGCGAGCTGAGGATCCTGCATGCTGCTCAGCACCAGCTGGCGGCTGAGGCGCACCGCGCTGAGCTCGGCCCCGAGACGCTGCGCACCAGGCGGCGGCAGCGGCAGGCAGCCGCGCGGCAACAGCAGAGAGATTTGGCGCGAATCGCGCTGGAAGGTGAAGCTGCTGGGCCGTGAGGCATCGATCAGCGTCATGTCGCCGGGGGAGAGCAGCGTTTGGCGATCGCCCTGCTCCATCAACGCGCTGCCGCGCAGCTGGATGACGGTGAAAAAGTGCGCGCCGTCGCTGCGGGCGATCTCACGCGGCGTGCGGTACAACCGGGCCTGAGACACGTCGACCACACTCAGGCGCAGGGCATGGGCGCGAAACTCCTGCATCGCCCCGCGAAAGCCGGGCCCCAACGTTTTCGCGCAGAATCGGCCGCAGGCGGTGTTGATTTTCCCCAGCCACTCTTCGAAGCCGACGTCCCGGAGCGTTGCCAATGCCGTCATGATCTCTCCCTTCAAACAGCAGCGGTGCTGCGCCGTTGAACAGAAAAACACCATAACAATCCGTTAACACACAATCAATGGCGAGCGGGGGATTTGGCGCCGCGATCACAGATCACCGGGCGCCGGGGAGGCATCGCCTTAAGGCTGCGTATCCAACAGATGGCGCACCACCGCCGCGTACTCTTTGGCGTAACCTTCGACGCTGGTGCTGGCCATGCCGGCATTATCTATCTTGTATTTGCCTGCCACGTAGAACGACGGGGTGCCGCGCACCTCGAACGCTTTCACCGCTTCGTTCTGCTTGGCGATCAATCCTTTGACCAGCAGGCTGTGGCGCGCGTTTTCGTAGGTGGCGGCATCGATGCCGGCCGCCGTGAACACCCGCTGAATATCGTCGGCGCCGTTGACGGCGCGCTGTTTCTGCACCGCGTCAAACATCGCGCCTTCAATCTTGTCTTCCACGCCCAGCACCGTCGCCACCGCCCAGGCTTCGGTCAGCTCATTGCCCAGTTTGCCCATCAGGCTGACGTGATATTTGGTGACTTTCTCACCGGCGGGCAGCGCCTGCGCCACGGTGCTGCCTACGCGGTAGGTTTCGGCGAACTGATAGCAAGGCCCGCAGTAGAAGGAGAAAAACTCCACCACCGCCGGTGCGGCGGCCACCGGCTTATCCAGCCGGGTATATTGCTCGCCCGCACGGTAATCCGCGGCCTGCACCGCGGGCAGCGCCAACATCAATACGACGGCGGCGGCGAACGAACGCTTAACTTTTGCCAACATAAACACTCCTGGTTTCTTCTATGAACATCGTCCTTAGCGACGGTTTTTATAATCAAATAACCGCCAGAAGGCCAGTTTTTATTACCTTCTGTTTATGTGGGATTAAGTCAGCGCCCTTCGTAGCCGTCCCAATAGGCGCCTACCGCTTCCTGCGACAGCACCTGGCGGCGTTTAGGATTGTCGGTGCTGCTGTAGGCGCGATTGATGAAAATGGTTTTGTGTTGCATGTTCTGCTGAAATTCCGCGCTGGCCAGGTAGTCGGCCTTTTTCTGCGCTTCGCTGCGCGCCACGCCCGCCGCGCGATCCTTTTTCCCCTGCTGATAGAACTGTTCGAACATCGGCACGGCGTTTTTAATGCTGCCGTTCACATCGGTGCGGAATTGCGGATCGAAGTCGTCGCGGGTTTGATAAACGTAGTGTTTGGCATGCTGCTCTGCGCTGCTGAGGGAGTGAGTGCAGGCGCTGAGCGCCAACAGCGGCAACAGCAGCGCCGCGCTTTTCAGTCTTTTCATGTCGTCTGTCCCTGTCAGTGAGGAAGGTTCCTTTAGCGCCAAGAGCATAGCGCCAGCCCCCGGTGAACGTCAAACGACAAAAATACGCATCACTTTGTTTTATATTAATATTATATACATTGATTGGTATTCATTGCCTGAAACACTATGCTTTAACAGAACAGGGTAAACACTCACCGACAGCGAGGCGGCCAATGAAACCGATCGACAAAAGCGTGGGGGAGTACGACCTCACGGCGGAAAAAAAAGCGGGCATGATCACCGGCACCATCCGCGGTGAACTGCCGGACAGCGACGCGAATCTGCCGCTGCTGCCCTTCTCCGGCACCTTCGCCGGCCCGAGCGTGGCCGAAGCCATCGCCGATATTCAGCAGCAGTTCCCCGACATCGAACCGGCGATTATCGACGATTTGCGCGAGGAACTGCTGAAGGCCGGGTTCTAAGCCGGATCGCGATATCTCAGCACACAGCGCCCGCTAGCACAGGGCGCTAATAGTGGGTTGAAAAGGCCATAGCGTTATGAAAAAGTGAGAGACCAATAATTCTACACCCCAGGCTAAATCGAAAGGCTTACTACATACACTAATCATAAGGTATTCAGGGAATGAAAACACCGGGAGAATGGGCCGTTGACCTGCAACTACAACTGCGCGCGCTGGACGACACGCCTGCCAGTACTCGCGCCAAAAAGAAAACAATAAAAGAAAGCCAACGGCTTGCACATCAATTAGTGCGCTCTCAAGCGCTGACCGGGGTGGAAAGAAGGGCGCTCATCAGGGAATACTCCAAAGCCATCAGAACGGTGGCGATAGAGGAAATGCAACGTGAGTTCACATTGCAGCACGCTAAAATGTTGCAACGCGCTGAAACCAAACGTGAACAGCGAGAAAAAAAATGGGCCGCCTCCAATGCACGCAGGCTGAGTCGCACGAAAAAAATGCGTTCAAATACAGCTCCGCTAACCAGCGGCGGCATAGCAATTTTACTGTTCTTATTTGCCCCGCTGTCTTTATGCGGATTGTGGCAATTCGGCTCTGTATTTTGGGCTGGCCTGCAAACCGGCGAATTAATTTTTAATTCCTGCCGCACTCCTCTGTCGTCTTGCCTCTCCCACATCGTGCAAGCCCATGAACCGTTCTATTTTTATAGCGGGATGGCGGTTTTCTTGTTCGCAACGCTGTTATGCGCATTGATGTTGCTCGGCATTGCTCTGAGCTTATCACAAGCTGGAAATACGCCTGAAAAAAAACAATGACACTCTGATTCCCAGTGTGTTTTCGGTAGCCAGGTTGTATTTGACAAATATCCCGGTGCCCCACGAACGGGCTGTACACCGGCGCGCCGGGTTTCAGCGACAGATCGACGTCAAAGTGCGCACTAACGCAAGACACCAACAGTGAGTTGGAAAAGCCATAGCAATATGAAAGAGTAAGAAAGTAGTAATTTTATCGACAGTCCCTCCAGTCTAAATAAATTGTAAGGCTTACCTACACACACTAACCATAAGGTATACAGGGAATGAAAACACCGGAAGAATGGGCTGCTGACCTACAGCAACAGTTGCACGCACTGGACAACACACCAGCCAGCCTCCGCGCCAAAAAGAAAACCATAGCAGAAAGCCAGAAACAGGCACACCAAATGATATCTGCCCAAGCAGGACTGATATTGAAAGAAAAAAAAGCGCGTATCAAAGAATACTCCAACGCTATAAGGCTGGTGGCAATGGAGGAAATACAACGTGAGTTTGCATTACGTCATGTGAAAATGTTGCAGGACGCTGAAATAAAATACGCGCAACGTGAAAAAAAACGGAGTGCTTCCAATGCGCAAAGGTTGCAGCGGATGAAAAGAATGCGTTCAAACACTCCCCCGTTAACCGGCAAAGGCATGGCGATATTACTGGTAGTGTGTGCTCCACTGTCTTTATATGGGCTATGGGCATCCGGTAGGATATTTTGGCACGGTCTGCAAACCGGAGAGCTAATTTTCCGTTCTGGCTGCCGTCCACACGTAGCTTGTCTGTCCCACATCGTGCGAGCCACCGAACCATTCAACTTTTATGCCGGGATGACATTGTTTTTGTTTTTTACACTATTATGCACATTGATGCTGCTTGGCACCGTACTGGCATTGTCAGAGGCAGGAAAAACGCCCGAAAGCAAACAATAGCCCCTCGCCAGCACCTTTCTATAGTCTCCGAATGAGGTTTTAGCCTATACACGGTGCCGCACGAACGGACTGTAGACCGGCGCGCCGGGCTTCAGCGCCAGATCGGCGTCAAAATCTTCATTACGGTTGAACGGCACCGCCGGCCAGGCGGCAAGGTCGCTTAAGCCAGCCCGATACGCCTGCGTCACCTGCGCCAACGCGGCGTTTTGCGCCTGCCGCTCCTCGCCCGCCAGCCCGCCGCGCACGCCATAGACCAGGAACGGCTCCAGCACGCTAAAGCCGATATAGTGCAGCGCATGCATGATCGGCCACAGCATCAGCCGCATGTCGCCGTCGCGCCCGTCCGGCGCGCAGGCCTGTGCGGAAGCGCCGGCGGTGACGGTCAGCAGCGCCCGCTTGCCGCGCATCACGCCGTTCTCATGGCGGTGGCGGCTGTCGTAGAGCCCGCCGTAAACGAACACCCGATCCATCCAGCCCTTGATGATGGCCGGCGCGCCGAACCACCAGAAAGGAAACTGCAGCACCAGCGTATCCGCCCAGCGCAGCAGCTCGATATGCCGCCGGATCTCCGCCGGCAGCGCCTGGATCGTCCAGTGATGGCGCTGCTCCTGCATCGCATCGAACCTGTCCGCCTGCTTTCTGCTGGGGTAGTGGCCGGCGCCCTCGCGCGGATCAAACCCCTCCTGATACAGATCGACCGTTTTCACCTGATGCCCCTGCGCCAGCCAGGCCTGCCGCGCCTGTTCGGCCAAATGGGCATTGAAAGAATGCGGCTCGGGGTGAGCCAGCACAATCAGCACGTTCATCCTGTTTCTCCCGTTGTAAGGTGGTGCTGTTATGCTGTGGCTTTATCGCCCCCTTGGCAATTACGCACCTGAAGGTAACCCCCAATGGCTTATCCCGGCGACGTCTATTCGAGCAAGTGCTCCGCGCGCGATGCGCTGGCGCTGATTTCCGGCAAGTGGGTGATGTTGATCCTGCCCGCGCTGGCGCAGCGGCCGATGCGCAACGGCGAGCTGCTGCGCCGCATCGACGGCATTTCGCAGAAGGTGCTGACGCAAACGCTGCGCCAGCTGGAACGCAACGGGCTGCTCGAGCGGCTGGATTTAAGTGAAAAGAATCAGGCCCATGTGGAATACCGCCTCAGCGCCGTCGCCTGCTCGCTGGTCGAGACGCTGACGGCGCTGGATAAGTGGGCGGAATACCACTTCCCCGAGCTGGACGCCGCCCGCGAACGCTATGATGCAGACCGCAAACGCAAGGCCGATTAAAGCGGTTTGGCAGGCAACGCGGGGCGCACAGAATGCACCGATGAGGCGCTTGTTCCCCATCTCGCCATCCGTTATCTATAGTTAAATCAATTCGCCGGTAACGGCTCATTCCACCTGAGGATCTTGCCTTGACGTTTTTAAAACACCCTATCGCCGGATTGGCGCTGGCCGGCTGCGGCCTGTTGTCGGCGGGCGGCGCGCTGGCCGCTTCCGATGCGCTGGTGTACTGCACCGTCGCCTCGCCGGAATCGTTCAACCCGCAGCTTTCCAGCTCCGGGCCGACCTTTATCGCCACCTCTCAGGTGCTGTACAACCGCCTGGTGACGCTGCGCGAAAGCGATAAAACGCCCGCCCCTTCGCTGGCCACCGAGTGGAGCGTCAGCCCGGACGGCAAGACCTACACCTTCACCCTGCGCCAGGGCGTGAAATTCAACAGCAACAAATACTTCACCCCAACGCGCGACTTCAACGCCGAAGACGTGGTGTTCACCGTGATGCGGCAGAAGGATCCCGCCAACCCGTATCACAAGGTCTCCGGCGGCAACTATGAATACTTCACCGACATGGGTCTGGATAAGCTGATCACCAAGGTGGAAGCGGTGGACGAACACCACGTGCGCTTCACGCTGAGCCAGCCCAACGCCGCCTTCGTCGCCGACTGGGCGATGGATTTCGCCTCGATCCTGTCCGCCGAGTACGCCGACGCGATGCTGAAAAAGGGCACGCCGGAATACGTCGACAACTGGCCGATCGGCACCGGGCCGTTCGCGCTGCAGCAGTACAAGCAGGATTCGCTGATCCGCTACATCGCCAACCCGCACTACTGGCAGGGCGACGTGGCCAGCAAGCACCTGATCTTCTCGATTACGCCGGATCCGCAAACCCGGTTGGCCAAGCTGAAAACCAACGAATGCCAGATCATCCCGGCACCGCTGCCGGAGCAATTCGCCGCCATCAAGGCCGACGGCAACCTGCAACTGCACGACATTACCGGGCTGAACGTCGGCTATCTGGCGTTCAACACCCAGAAAAAACCGTTCGACAACCTGCTGGTGCGCCAGGCGCTGAGCTACGCGGTAGACAAGAAAGCGATCGTCGCCGCCGTGTTCAAAGACAGCGGCACCCCGGCCAACTCGCTGCTGCCGCCGGGCATGCTGGGCTACAACGATAAACTGCCGGAGTACGCCTACGATCCGCAGAAGGCGCGCGAACTGCTGAAGCAAGCCGGGCTGGAGCAGGGCTTTGAGACCGACATCTGGTCGATGCCGGTACAGCGCCCTTACAACCCGAACTCGAAGCGCATCGCCGAGATGATTCAGAGCGACTGGGCGAAGGTGGGCGTGAAGGCCAAGATCGTCACCTGGGAGTGGGGCCAGTATCTGGCCGGGCTGCGCAAAGGTGAGCAACAGAGCGCGCTGTACGGCTGGGTGTCCGACAATGGCGATCCGGACAACTTCGCCACCCTGCTCGGCTGCGCCGGCGTGCAGAGCGGCGCCAACGTGGCGCGCTGGTGCGATAAGGATTACGACAAACTGATCCAGCAGGCGATCCAGGAGAACCAGCCGCAGGCGCGCGCCAGGCTGTATCAACAGGCGCAGGTGATCTTCGCCAAACAGGCACCGTGGCTGCCGCTGGCCACCGGCAAAGTGTTCTACGCCACCCGCAGCAACCTGAGCGGCTACGTGGTGGACGTGAACGGCAGCGACTTCGCCAAGGCCAAATTGAACTGATCCCGGGCGCCGCAGCGAGGGCTGCGGCGCTACCCGCTTCATCGCTTAATAAGCTGCCAGCCTCTGAACCTACCGCGCATTAACTTCACAACTTACGATGCTAACTGCCTCCCCTGTCGCCAGGCACTTAACCCACTAAATTCATAGCTTAATAAGCGGCGTAACCCCTGGCGTTTTGCCTAAATTGCGCGCACGCGCTTTCCTCCGATGTAACATTTCGTTACCATCGGCACACAGACCCTTTAACATCAAAAGGTAACCCGGTGCAGAACACCTACATGCCGTTGCAAATTCGCCTGCACTGGCTGGTGGCGATCCTGCTGGTCATCACCTGCGTCACCATCGAGCTGCGCGGCTATGCCGAACCGGGCAGCGCCCCCTGGTACGCGCTGGTTGTCACCCACTTCAGCTGCGGCGTAACGGTGTTTGCGCTGATGATCGCCCGTCTGCTCCTGCGCTGGCGCCACCCCTCGCCCGCCATCGCGCCCAAACCGCCGAAGTGGCAAACCGGCCTGGCGCACCTGATGCACGTCCTGATTTACCTGCTGCTGCTGACGCTGCCGGTGCTGGGGGTGTACTCGCGCTATCTGGGCGGCAAGGAGTGGTATCTGTTCGGCCTGTCGATGCCGTTCGCCGACGTGGCCGATCGGCCGCAGGCACGAATGATTATCGGCTGGCACAAAACGCTGGCGTCATTCGGCTACTGGCTGATCGGCCTGCATGCCACCGCCGCGCTGTTCCACCACTATATCGTCAAGGACAATGCGCTGGTGCGCATGCTGCCGCTGATGAAAAAACGCTGAATACCCGGCGCCAGGGATGAATTTTCGGGCCACGCCCACTGACAGGGAATGACATGCAAACCCAATTTTTTAATGTGACCGTCGAACAATGCGCCTGCCAGCAGACGGCGCCCGACAACCTGGTGAGGATCATCGCCTCCGGCCAGACGTTCTTTTTTTACCGCGACGACTTCAGCGACAGCGAAAATCTGCTGGCCAGGCTCGCCGCCGGCGATCGGGTGAAGATCGGTGCCCACCGCCTGCAAGACGGCAGCTACTGGCTGCACTGGCTGCTGCACGGCACGAAAGGCCGGCTGGAGCCTGACAGGACGCTGAAATACAAGCTGAAATACTTCGCCCTGCTGCTGCTGGGCGCGGTGCTGGCCGGCGGTTTCCCGGCGGCCTTTTTCATCATGGACGGGGAAGATTCCTGGCTGACCATCGTCCTGTTCTTTATCGCCATCATCGCCGGCCTTATCGGCATCGGCATGGCGCTGTTCGTCGGTTCGGAGCTCCTGCTGATCGGGCACCGCGGCCGCAGGCGCCTGCTCCGGGCGCTGGATCGCGTGCTGCTGGGGCAAGACGTCACACCGCCCGGCTCGCTCAGCCTGAAAATCCCCGGCATCAAATACCGGGCCGTCCGCGCAGACGCTGTGCCGGCGACCGCACTGCTGCAGACCGCGCCTCCCCTCCCGGACGGCGTCGAGACCTCCGGCATCGAGACGGTCAACGCCCTGAACTACGAACTCTGCCAATATGAAATCCCGCGGCAGGTGCAGTATTTGGATACGTATGCGTGGCGTCAGAAGGAGACGCACTTCGCGTTGACGACCCGCGCGCTCAATGTCCCCAATACCAAACTGCATCCGGTATTTCGTCGGCAACATCCGCTTTTCATCGCCAAAGGCGATCCGCTGCAGGTGCTGTATTGCGAGAACGACGTCATTCCCGAGTTGCCCAAAGTGCGTGGGATCATCAATCATCGCGATCGCCAAACCTATCTCATCGGCGGCAGCCGCTACTTCACCGAAGCCGGTCTTAACCTGTGCGCGCGCGTTGTCTTCATTTTTGGGGCAATCGTGGCGTGTTTTGTAATCGGCATGACGGTGGTGGATAACGCCGATACCCCGGCCGGCTTTCACCTGGATGCCTGGACCCTGAAGCGTCTCGGCAGCGAATTGCCGCCGATTATTCTGCTGCTGATGCTGATGGTCAGCGGCCTGGCGCTGTTGATCGAGGGGTTCGCCCAGATCTGCCGCCTGTACTCTTTTGACCAGCACCGCACGTTTAAAACGTTTAAATACCTGCGAAATCTGCGCCGCAGTTTATGGCGGCAGGCTCAGGTGACGGAGCTGAAATGATGACGTTAGCGCTTTATAAAAGACCCCTTATTATCCTGACGCTGTTTTTGGCCAGCGCGCTGGGCGTCTATTTGCTCGCCCCTGAGCAACGCTATGCGCAGTGGCAATGGACTCAGGGCGACCAGGCGTTGCCGACGATAGCCCATTACGATCTCATCGACAGCTACCCGGCTCAGGGCGGCACTCTGCTGATCACCAGCAAAAGACGTGCATCAGCCGACTATGTCAACCAGGTGCTGTTCGCTGGCCCAAAGGGAGTGCAGATGCTGGGGGAACTTAACGATTTGATCTACGGTACGGTCTGCGGCGGGCAGGAGTGCGTGCTTTTTCTATTCGAGGGACGCCGGTTGATCGATGTGCAACGGGGCACCATCGGGGCGCTGATCCCTTGGCCGGAGGGCGACGACAACCGGCCTTCCTTTGTCGGCGGCAAACTGGTGGCGCAACCGGGAAAACGCGCGCTGTATCTCATCAGCACCGAAGGCGTATTCTACAGCCCGGACTTCGGCGCCCATTGGCGGCAGACGCTGGATCTGCCGGCGCTGCTGGACGCGCGGCAACTGCTGGGCTTTGAGCGCGGCGAGGAGGACTCACCGACGGCTTACGCCTCCGGTAAGCGCAAATCCGTACCCGAAATCTTCACCGCCGTTGATGGCGATCGCGTGCATTTCTGGATGAACCCGGTGCTCGGATCCGGCGCGTTACACATCGCCGTTAACGGTAAAACCGGCGAGGTGATTGAACTGCATTGGCTGCTGGTGCGCGTGGAGGAAAGCGCGCAGGCCCCGGACGGCGGCATCTACCTGATCGCCCAAACGCTGGACAGAGGACTGTATCAGCTTCTGCGTTATCAATCCGACGGGCAGTTGAAGGTGCTGCTGGAGACCGGCGATAAATCGCTGTATCAGCTCTGGGCGGGCAACGATAAGCTGGTCGCCCAAACGGATAACGGCGATGCCCGTCTTTCGCTGATTTTCGATCTGCGTTCATCCGAAGTGCGCTACCGACAGCCGTTGGAGTACCGCTACAACGGGCGCGACGACGCA
This sequence comes from Serratia nematodiphila DZ0503SBS1, assembly GCF_000738675.1. NCBI lineage: Bacteria > Pseudomonadati > Pseudomonadota > Gammaproteobacteria > Enterobacterales > Yersiniaceae > Serratia > Serratia nematodiphila. The sequence continues at coordinate 679,790 of NZ_JPUX01000002.1, forward strand.
CGCCAAACCGTGATCGAACCGGAAAGCCACTATGGCGATGACGGGGAGACCCCGGCGCTGCCCTACTTCATTCGCTATCGCTCCACCACGCCGTGAACATAAGGAACTTGCCATGCTGTTAGGTTATGGCGCCGGCGTCGCCGGCCTGCTGGCGCTGTTATTGGCCCTGCTGCTCGCCGGCATCCTGCTCGCCTGGTGGGGCTGGCGATATGCCGCCGCCCGCTGCGGCCGCCCGCGCCCGCCGCTTTCCTGGGGCGGCTATCTATTGGCCTCGGCGCTGGCGATCTACCCGGTAGCGTTCGCGCTGATGCTGATCGACATTGCCATCCAGGATCTCAAGAGCCAGCGGGCGGAAGAACGCTGGAATCGGCGCAGCTACCTGACGCTCGAGGCGGCCAGGCCGTTCGGCGAAATCACCCTGCCAAAGGGAAGCTGGGTAAACCGGCAGGAGCCGCGCCAGCCCGGCACCGAAGACAGCCCCATCACGATGGACGGTGTAACCGCCGTGCGCTTCCCTCAGCCGCAAAGCGTGGCCGGCGTGCCGATCATCGCTTTTGAGGTTTTACCGCCGGTGATGGAGCTGGCAGATGCGCATACCTTCACCCGTCCAACCGGCCAAAGGGCGCACTGCGAAGCCGGTTGGCTGGTCTCTTTCTCTTTGCCGTCGGATCAGCCGGCCCCGCAGTGGGAGGAGTGGCAGGCCGGGCTGCCCGCAGCGGCGTTTCGTCCCAGCGGCTGGCTCTTTAAGGAGTGCTTCTCCGGCAGCCCGATCGCGGTGCTGACCTTGCACAACGGCGAAGTCAGGGTGCTGCCTTAAGCGTTAGACCGTGGCGTAATTTTCAAAAGGCCGTTCCGGCAGATCTCAGTGAAGACAGCACCAACGCTATCCCTTGAAGATCAGTCGGGAGTTGGTCTGGTTGCGAAAACGCAGCTGATCGATACCGATCTGCGAGCGATTCGCCGCTTCACGCGCCGCCAGAATGGTGCCGTGGTGCGGCGATTTGCCGCACACCGGGTCGGCGTTGTCGGCGTTGCCGGTCAGCATGAACGCCTGGCAGCGGCAGCCGCCGTAGTCTTGCTCTTTCTCCGAACAGGACCGGCAGGGCTCCGGCATCCAGTCATAGCCGCGATAGCGGTTAAAGCCGAAGGAGTGGTACCAGATATGCTGCAGATCGTGCTCCAGCACCGACGGAAACGTAATCGGTAACTGACGGGCGCTGTGGCAGGGTAACGCCATGCCTTCCGGCGTCACGCTCATGAAGATGGCCCCCCAACCGCCCATGCAGCCTTTAGGCCGCTCCTCGTAGTAATCCGGCGTGACGAACAGCAGGTTGGCCAGTTTGCCGTCGGCGGCCATGCGCTCGCGATAGCGTTTCACCACCGCTTCTGCCTCGGCGATCTGTTCGCGGGTCGGCAGCAGCCCTTCGCGGTTCAGGTGCGCCCAGCCGTAAAACTGGCAGGTCGCCAGCTCGACGTCGTCGGCATCCAGCTGGATCGCCAGTTCGATGATGCGGTCGATCTGGCCGATGTTATGGCGATGCAACACGAAGTTGAGCACCATCGGGTAGCCGAGCGCCTTGACTGCCCTGGCCATCGCCAGCTTCTGCTGAAACGCCCTGGCGGAGCCCGCCAGGGCGGCGTTCAGCGTTTCGTCGCTGGCCTGAAAACTGATCTGAATATGATCCAGCCCGGCGTCGGCGAAGGTTTGCAGTTTCTTCTCGGTCAGGCCGATGCCGGAGGTGATCAGGTTGGTGTAAAACCCGAGATCGCGCGCGGCGGCGATCAGCTCGGGCAGGTCTTTACGCACCAGCGGCTCGCCGCCGGAGAAGCCGAGCTGCACGCTGCCCATCGCCCGCGCCTGGCGAAACACCTCTATCCACTGCGCGGTAGTCAGCTCTTTTTCCTGCGCGGCAAAATCGAGCGGGTTGGAGCAGTACGGACACTGCAGCGGGCAGCGGTAGGTCAGCTCCGCCAGCAGCCAGAGGGGCGGATTCACCGCCGGCGCACGTGGTTCAGTCACGGAAGGTCACCCATTTTTGTTCGTAGGCGCGCTGGAAAAATTCCAGCACGTCGTCCGCCAACCCTTCGGCGCCGGGGAAGCGGGCGTTCAGCTGCGTGATGATGCCGTTCAGCGTGGTGTGGCCGTCGACCAGCTGCAAGATGGCGGCGGCGCTGTCGTTCAGCTTGGCCATGCCCTCCGGGTAGAGGATCACGTGGCTGTTTTGCACCGGCTCCCATTGCAGGCGGTAGCCACGGCGGAATACCGGGGTATGTTCAGGGTTCAGCGTCATTACACCAGCCTCTGGTTGTGCCAGACCCGCGCGGCGGTCACGCTGTGGTAAGGCGGGCGGTTCAGGGTATAGGCCATGCTCATGGCGTCCAGCATGCTCCACAGAATGTCCAGCTTGAACTGCAGGATCTCCAGCATGCGCTGCTGCTTTTCAACGGTATCGCAATAGTCCAGCGCCAGCGCCAGGCCGTGTTCCACGTCGCGGTTGGCCTGGCCGAGGCGGCTGCGAAAATAGTCGTAACCGGCGGCGTCGATCCACGGATAGTGCTGCGGCCAGCTGTCGAGGCGCGACTGGTGGATCTGCGGCGCGAACAATTCGGTCAGCGAGCTGCAGGCCGCTTCCTGCCAGCAGGCGCGGCGCGCGAAGTTGACGTAGGCGTCCACCGCAAAGCGCACGCCGGGCAGCACCAGCTGTTCAGAAAGCAGGGCGTCGCGCTGCAGGCCGACGGCCTCGCCGAGGCGCAGCCAGGCCTCGATGCCGCCTTCGCTGCCGCCGTAGCCGTCGTGATCCAGGATGCGCTGCACCCATTTACGGCGGGTTTCCGGCTGCGGGCAGTTGGCCATGATCGCCGCATCCTTGATCGGAATGCTGGTCTGGTAGTAGAAGCGGTTGGCCACCCAGCCCTGGATCTGCTCGCGGGTCGCTTCGCCGTTGTGCATCGCGATGTGATACGGGTGATGGATATGATAATAAGCGCCTTTGGCGCGCAGCGCCGCTTCAAATGCCTGCGGCGTCAGGGGGCGTGGTTGCGTCATGGCGATTCCCTACAGTTCGATATTCATGCCGTCCCAGCTCACTTCGATGCCGGCGGCGGTCAGGCTCTGCCGTTCCGCGGAGTCTTCATTGAGGATCGGGTTGGTATTGTTAATGTGGATCAGGATCTTGCGTTTGGCGGGCAAGGCGCTGAGCAGGGCCGCCAGCCCGTGCTCTTCCGCCAGCGCCAGGTGCCCCATGTCCTTGCCGGTATTGCGCCCCACGCCGGCGTTGGCCAGCTCATTGTCGCGCCACAGCGTGCCGTCGATCAGCAGGCAATCCGCGCGGCGCAGCCAGGGCATCAGCGCCTCGTCCGGCTCACCCAGGCCCGGTGCGTACAGCAGACCGGCCCCGCGCGCGGTATCTTCGATAAACAGCGCCACGTTGTGGCCCGGCAGCGGGCGATCGCGGTACGGCGAATAGGGCGGCGCGTTGCTGAGCAGCGGAATGGCGGTGAAGCGCACGCTTGGGCAGACCGCCGTGCGGAACGGTTCGCCGGGCGTCACCGGGTGGTGAATCAACCCGCCGTTCCAGTGGGAGAGCATGGGAAACAGCGGGAAACCGGTGCTGAGATCGTCATGCACTTCAGGGGTGCACCAGACCTGATGCGGGCAGCCCTCACGCAAATTGAGCAAGCCCGCGCAGTGATCGATCTGGCTGTCGGTCAGCACGATCGCGCCGATGCCGGTGCCGCGCAGCACGTCGGGATTGTTCAATTCGGGCGAGGCCAGCAGCTGATGGCAAATGTCCGGGGAAACGTTGCACAGCACCCAGTTTTTACCGTCATCGCTGACGGCGATGGAGGACTGCGTGCGGCGCGTGGCGGTGATGCTGTGGTCGCGAACGCCGCGGCAGTTGTCGCAGTTGCAATTCCACTGGGGAAAGCCGCCGCCCGCTGCCGAGCCGAGAACTTTTATCTGCATGTCTGAACCAGAAAAAGAAGGAAAGAAATGCCCGCGCGAAAGGCGGGCAGACGGGCGATTAACGGTTGGAAATGTACAGCGTCACTTCCAGCCCCAGGCGCAGGTCAACAAACTCAGGTTTTTGCCATAACAGCATGATGTTTACCCTCTTTATGTAAAGTAACGGCAGCTAAGCCAAAAAATCCGTTCTATTCCGGCTCAATTCAGGGAGATATCATCAGATATCTCCCTTATTCACTACTACTGCCCGGTATATTCAAAGACCAGAATCGAACCGGGGTTGCTGTGATCGTGCGTAGGATGGTTGGTTTCATCCATAACGTTGCCAAAATTATCTGTCGCTACATAGATTTTCCGCGTATCAGGGCTCACCAACACCGTACGGTAACGATTCGCGGTGTGGAAATATTTAATCACATCCCCCTGCACATCCTTCTTATCCGCATTTAACGGCACTCGGTACAATGCCCCCATTTTCATGGAAGTGATAATAACCGAGTTGCGCCAAGCTTTTATCACGCCATTCTCAGGATAATACGCAATGCTGGAAGGCGCGATTGTCGGCCAACACATATAGGATGAATCGCCCTGGCAACTGGCGTTGTTATAAGTAAACCCTTCTCTTACGGTAAAGAAGGTTTTCAACGGCGCTTTGAAATCAGGTGCGCTCCATTCGGTCTCTTTCTGGATCGGTACGCCCGCCGGGATATGGTTCGGATCCCATTGCAGAGACGGGCAATTTTTAGCCTCGGAGTAGTTCGCGTAAACATATGCTTGATCGTCGCGATAGCCTGCGACATGAGGCCAGCCATAGTTGCCGCCGGCTTCGAGGATATTCAACTCATCGTCGGATGAAGGCCCTTGTTCTGTGGCGTACAGCGTATTGCCGACGAAAACGAGACCTTGCGGATTACGGTGACCGTAGGTGAAAAGATGGCTTTTTATCCCGTGAATCACCGGATTATCACTTGGAACAGTGCCGTCGACATTTAAGCGAATGACTTTACCGGCGTAAGAGGAATAATCTTTTTTAGCCAGCTCGGCTTCGGTCGGGATTCGCTGAGCGTCAATTTTCTTGCAGAAATTGGCACCCTGGTTGTGGCCCTGCTCGCCGATCGTGTAATACAACTTGCCATCAGGCCCAAAACGCAGGCGCCCGCCGTTATGATCGTTGCCTGCCGGGAAACCCGCCAGAATTTCTTTCTCATTCCCCAGTTTTTTGGTTTTCTCGTCGTACTCGAAACGGACGATTTTTGCGTGCTCGTCATTGCCATTCATATAGGTATAGGAGGCGTAGACATAGTTATCCCCTCCCGGCTTCATGAAGTTCGGGGACAGCGCCAGCCCCAATACCCCTTCATGCTGCGGCCCGACATGCACGCCGTCAATCTTGATCGCCACCTGCTTTTCACCCGTTTGCGGGTTGATACGAACGATTGACGCAGCCTTGCGCTCCGTCACCCAGAGGTCGCCATCCGGCCCCCAAATCATGTCCCAGGGCGCATCAAGCCCATTAATCAAAACATGGGCCTTGAAAGGTTCTGCCGTTTGAACAACCGCTTGTTCCCCTTTCGGCGAGTGAGAAGTATCCGCTGCATAGGCCATACCGCAGGTCATCAGAGATATGGCAATCGCGTTGAACATCACACTGAATTTGTTATTCATAATTTCCCATCCTATGCCCAGAAACTTTTATGGATGAATATAAATAAAAAAGGCCAAATTTAGATTTAGGCTCAATCACGGATATTTTCGTGGTAAAGGAAACGATATTGGCATGATGCATACGTGTTCAGCATCGTCGTCATGCCAAATTACCTTCCCACTAACATCCATTGAGAATGGTCAATATCACTTCCCATTCATTTTATCAAAACTGGTCATCAGGTTACGGTAATCCGGAATATGCGTAGAGAACAGCTTGCCCAAGCCTTCAATATCATTACGCCAGTCACGATGCAATTCGCAGGCAACGCCAAACCAGGTCATTAACTGCGCACCGGCCTGAGACATTCTATCCCATGCGGAATGACGCGTGATTTCATTGAAGGTTCCCGATGCATCAGTCACGACAAATACATCAAAACCTTCTTCTAGCGCTGACAACGCAGGAAATGCGACGCAAACCTCCGTAACGACCCCGGCGATAATCAATTGCTTTTTACCGGTGGCTTTGACGGCTTTAACAAAATCGTCATTATCCCAAGCGTTGATATTACCAGGGCGGGGAATAAACGGAGCGTCGGGGAAGATTTCTTTTAATTCAGGCACTAATGGGCCGTTCGGGCCAATCTCAAAACTGGTTGTTAACACCGTAGGCAAATTGAAGTATTTTGCCAGATCGGCAAGCGCCAGAACGTTATTCTTGAATTTGTCGGGATCGATATCACGGACGAGTGAAAGCAACCCCGTTTGATGGTCGACCAATAGCACAGCGGCATCATTTTTATCAAGGCGAACATATTTCTTTGACATATCTCACTCCTTCAAATGGACTGAACGGACTGGGCACAGTACTACAGCGTTAAGGCAAGCTGAAAGATGACAAAGCATAGAATCAATTTTAGTCTCTTTCAGCAGAGAAGCAAATTGAAGACACAAAATCGGAATATTAACAAAAAGCTGATTAAATAACCCACTTCATCAATCATTTACCTCCCCCTGAAACAAAATTGAATTGTCTTGTGAATAAATTTGAAAGAAAATCAACGTTTTCTTATATAACCAGGGGAGGTTATCAGCTCTTAAAATCCGGTAAAAATTGACAAAAACATTTAAAAATCAAATTGTTACCTTTCCATGATCGCCATGTGAATTTCACTGTTTTCAGTCTAATGGAGAGCGTCCTTTTTAATAGGGTTAAACGTGCCATTTTTTTTGCTCAAAGTGACAAGGCATCAAAAGCAAAAGGGGCAATCACCAGACGTCAATTAAAATTAGAATTTAACTATATTAATAATTTACGCATTCCCTCCATGGCAGAGACCCGCATGGCGGGATTCATGGAGGTCGTTGAACAATGGCTGTTATTAATCAATGCCGGAAAAGAAACCGTGCCGTTTCTGCTTAACCGACGAATAACACCGGGTGAAAGCGTGAATGTTTTATCAATCACTCGGCTAAATGCCTGTTGACTATTGAAGCCTAACATAAAAGCAATATCAATTATTGGTATATCCGTTTCCGTCAAAGCATAGTACGCAAAGAGCGCCCTTCTCTCTCTGACATAACCGCCCAGGTTGATACCGGCCCGCATTTTAAACACTCGCTGCAGATGCCATTTAGAATAACCTGACTTTCTGGATATGGCATCAATACTCAAATCCCCACCTAAGTTATTATCAATCCAAATAATAATTTCTCGAACGACGCGCTCGCTGATCTTTCCGTTAAATTCGTCAGACATCTTCTCCCTCCTCATTTAATTAACTTCATTGCACAAATAACCAATGGCAGAAAAAGAATGTGCTGTCAAATTATCCCGCAACCTGTCACTCACAGCCAATTGAGTGACGCCCAAAGCAAATTCCGGTTTAAATAATTATCATCACGGCGGTTTACTTAAGCCCCTTAAAACAATCCCCCCTTGTATTACATAAGAGAACTTAATGACATCAGAAACATCATCTGATAAATCCCCGTTCAAGCGATGCAATCAACTATAATTTATGATATTTACATCTTAAGAAGGAACCTATCTCTTATCATTATAGGATGATGGCTTACGGCGCAGAGGAAAAGGAGTGCAGCTTTAATAGAAGACAATAGGAACATTCCCAGTCAGACAGTCATTTTTTAGGCAATGTGAGAAAAATAAACGTTAACGGACAACGTAAAATGGAGAGCGGTGCAATGCGAAAGGACAAGTCCTCCTTATTTAACTGGTCAACTGCCGGCATGCTTGCAGAAGAGCGGCTGAGTGAATTTGATCGCCTGCTGAAACAAAGCCTGATCAGCGTTACAACCACCATCGACGATCACTCCCGCTTCTGGTGCCATCTGTCAACGCTCAAGGCCGGGCAATTCTCCATTACTGACATTAATGGTTCAGCCAAACGCTCACAGCGTGACAGAAAGAATATTCTACGTAGCGCCAGCGACGAATACCACCTCGTGTATGCCGGCGCCACATGGCGATTTATTAATCGATACGGCCAAGAGATCACCGTGCCTGCGGGAAGCGCAATCTTGCTCGATACGCGCAAGGAATATATTTCACTTTTGCCGGAGGGTTTCCTTAATCGCACGCTGGCTTTGCCTGCTGAATGGCTCAACACCTGGGTCGCCAATCCCGAAAAAATGATCGAACAAAACCTGAGCGAGCTTTCAGGCTGGGGGAAAGTATTAGCCGCCTATCTGGAACAGATTTCTCCGCCTTATCTGAGCACAATCGACTTTCAACCGCCAATGATATTGGATCAAATCGGTATGCTGCTCTCGCTGCTCTATCACGATTTGGTTAGCGAAGATGCCTTGTCCCGCAAATTTAGCCGCGATAGAAATTATCAGAAAATCGTGGAAAGTCTGCATCAAAGACACATGAATTTAGTTCTGACCGCAACGGATATCGCGCGAGAGGTCGGCATTTCAACCAGAACATTACACCGCGTGATGGCCAATCAAGGCACCAGTTTCGGCCAGGCGTTAATCAACTACCGCGCCAACTCCGCATTACGTATGCTCAATACCGAAGAATTTGACGAACTCTCCATCGCAGATATCGCCAAACGGGCAGGCTTTGTCGATGTTTCACACTTCAATCGCGTGTGTAAAACCTATTTTGGCGAGTCTCCCGGCAAGATCAGGAAGAAACGCCCTTAAGCGAATCAAAGTGTGAGCATTAACGCGCGCCTTGCAGGCCGGCGAGCTCACCATGTTGCATTACGCCGTAGCGTTGGGCAGGCGCACGGTCACGCGGTTATTGGCCGTGGGCAGCTGCAGCGGCGCTTCCTGCCAGCTCACCGCGATAACCAAGACCGGCGGGGCCGGCACGCGCGGCTCACGCCCGTCGGGCCCCACGCTGTAGGCATCCCATTCAATCACGAACACGCCGCCGTCTTGCGGCTCGACCCGTTCAACGAAAAAGGTGGTGTCTGAACCACGCCCACCTGCAGGTTTGTGCGCATAAGAAAGCAGGCAGAACCACTCGCCGGCGAAATAGAGGTGGTACAGGCCATCCACGATATGCTCACCGCGGAACTGGCAACCGCCGACGCTGAAGGCATCACCCGCCGGGGATTCCGCCACGCGTTCGAGATCGCACACGAAGCGCTCGGTCGGCCGGTTATCCAGCCACAACGCATAAGGCGGTGCGTGCAGCAGCGCGGCGGGATCGTCTGCATAGCGCAGATCGGGCGGCAACATCAAACGCGCCGCCAGCGCGCGGCCGCTGGGCAAGGTGATCTCCAGACGATCCGCCGGTTCCTCTATCCACTGCGGCACCCACAGACCGCGCACCTGCCGCAACGGCGTGGCCTCCACCTGCCGACACTTCACCCGCAGCCGCGCCAGCGCCTCGGCGGAACCGGCGGCCAAGGCTCCCTGCTCACGATCGGTCAGCGCGGGCAGCGCGTACATCACCCGGGCGGCAGGCTCGTACACCGTCAGCCCCTCTCCCTCGCGGCTGCGGGTCGGGATCAGGCGCAACCTGCCGCCGTCCACGTCCTGTGGCTCGGCACAGGCGCCATGCACCATCGCCCCGTCGCGCAGCAGCAGCGTCCAAAAATTGGGGCCGCCCATGCCCAACTCCCCCACGCCGCCAATCTGCCGATCGCTGTCGCCGGCGTGCGCCATTTCAATCGGCTGCGAATGCCAGTCGGTCTTGCGCCATTCTGCCGCCTCTGCGGGGTCTTGCGCGCCTTTAGCGGCGTACTTCACCCATTGCAGCACGGCAAACAGCGCGATGCACAGCACGCCGATAATCGGGTGATCCTGCCAAATCAACACCCAACCGACGATCAAAAGGGCCCAGGCGGCCATGGCGATATCCTTTTCTAAGAGAAAACCGCCTGATTCTAGCGCAGGAAACGCAAGGGGTTGAAGCCTATGCCATGAATAATTAGCCGTTAGATAGAAAGGTAGTAATTTCAGCATTATTTCTGTGACTATGAAGATCACATAAATAACGCTTCACAGAGTGCTTTTAACGTAAAAAGATAACTCCCCGCATTTCAATATAACATTTACTCCTTGTAAAAAACTGGAAAATGAAAGCGAAAAAAAACCGCAATAATTTGTACACACTCCAATCATTGACTATGTTTAGATATACTATTTACATGTATCCAAACACACGCAAGCACACTTGCAGAAATTTAAAAAGTCCGTTTTTATCGGGCGATAAAATATTTCATCAACAATATTCTGGGGAGCGACGATTAAAATCGTTACAGGCATTATCCTTATCTCTGTGGCCGCCTTTAGCGGCGCGTCCTACGTGGCCGATGCAGAACCCACTACCGGCAGCGCGGAAGTAATGCCGGAACACGCGCACGCCGTGATGGAAAATGGCAGCCCGGCGCCGCAGCACGACGTCGCCGGCAAATGCCGGAGTCGAAATATATCGGCATGAAGGTCAAAACCGATTACACCATCAACAGCTGCACCATGATGATGTCGGCCAAATCGATGTTCCCAACGCCAAACGACAAACAGCCGATGGAACTGGCGACCGATCTCACCGCGCTGGGCCTGGCGGATTATGATGGTCAACCCGCGTGCTCTCCAGTTCGAATAAAATGATGAGCAAAGAGATACACGGTAAGATGATGATAAAAAACAGTAATGGAATGAAAAACGGCGCGTTCCTTAACAGGAAGCACCGTCATAAAAGCATTAAATCAGGCCAGAATTATATTTCTGGTTGAATTTATCTTCCGATTGGAACAGATAAATAATACCTTCGATAAAGCCGACAATCGCCGGGATCCCCGTCCAGCAGAACAGCAGGTAGAACAACCCCCACCACTTCATGCCCAGGTAAAACTTGTGAATGCCCAGCCCACCCAGGAAGATGGCCAGCAGGGCCGCCGCGAGCTTGTCTTTTCTGCTCATAGTGCACTTCTCCTTACTTCTCACCGAACCACCGGCATGTCCAAAAACGGATGCCGCGCCACAGAGCGCCGCATCGCAATGCTTGAGGAGGAAAAAATTCACCCATCAAGGCTCAACAGGGGTAATTATAACAGTGATTAATTAAACGGTTGTTTAACCGGGGAAAGGCAGGAAAAAGACGTACGGCAAGAGGAGGAATATTCCTGCGGCGAAGGCTCAATGCTTTAATATCTTTTTGTTTTTAAATTAAATCATTCGCATACATTCATGACTATCACGCCAGCCGTTGACGCCGCGCTAAGCGTGTTGCCTCTTCGGGGGCCAGATCCTGTCGACTATTTTATTTTCCCTGGTGACTTCCCACTGGCAATCTAGGTGACTCGCATTGATAGGATTCGCAGCGTCAGCCCGGACTAACAGCAATAAAATCGATCTTGAATAACGCGATGTCTATTCTAAAGCCCGTCATTCTGGGGACGATGCCCAGCGATCAGGTTTGCCACCTGTGCATAATCCTTAATAACGCCGGGATGGCGCCGCCCGGTGCAAAAAACAAAGCTACAGCGCTGTTCATTACCGATCAACTTCTCCGCCAGATTTCTGGCTCGCAGATTAGGCGTGGCGTTCATTCTAAGGATCTGCATTTTCTCTGTTTCATTACTTTGGGGATGAAGTTTTTCTTCATACTCTCCCACCATCAGCGTGACCTGATTGACATGCTCATCAATGGTTAACTTGCCGTCAGGAATCAACGCCCCATTGCCCCACCAAATGGATGGGCTGGCCGCTAAATAATTTTGAAATGCATCAGGATGATTAAACAGGGTATACAACACAAAATGACCACCATGCGAGTGGCCTGCCAGCGTTTGCTGGTCTACGTTGACAGGATAATGCGCTTCGATCCATGGTTTAACGCATGCGGCAATAAATTGATAAAACGCTGCCGCTCCGCCCCCCTCCGCAAACTCTTTCTCTCCTGAGGGAACCGTATAATCACGGGTTCTTGCCTTCAATATATCCACCCCGTCTTGATAGCCAATGCCGATATAAAGAATATCCCCATCGCGTTTTCTGTTGTTACGTTCCGTCACGACCGAAAACTGGGAGTTAGCATCCAAAAGATACAGCGGGTTCAAATTACCGCCAGTCCCCCTGCGGTGAGAGATAAAGACTCTGTATCTTTGACCATTAAAGACAAAGCACTTCGTTCTTGAAATTAAATCTTCACACATAACAACCTCACTTGTTTAAATGAATTAATCGCGTCAATGCCTTATTCTCAGAGAAGAAAAAGACGGTGAGGTCCCAACGTAGCAACGCATATTCCCGTTTACGACGTTTGTGTGTTGTGCGGTTTATGGCACACAAGCCCAGGTATTGCATCATGCACCGGATTAATGGGCTTTAGCGTTGCGGCAGAGTCGGTGACGGAGCGTACGAAAGGAAAAGTTAAAAAATGAGGTGGTGCCGATAATAGGAATGGAATACAACGCATATCATGCTGTTTTAAAAGACCTTTAAAAACACAAGGCAGCAATGAATACATATATCTATACACAATAAAATGGTACACAATACATAGAATAAATTATAAGCAACTAGTACTCGCCCAGTGCTCATCATATTAAAAAGAGATTTATAGGAAAACTGTTCACCCTATACACTTTTTTATTTTATCCTTTTATTTCAATGCATTGATGGGTGTATAGCCACCTTCTAGGTGTACACCCCTGTTCACCTACAGGGTGAACAGTTTGAATCGCAGGCACAAAAAAACCGGCCTGAGCCGGTTTGGTGAGCGCTTGTCATTATGATATTGGCCGTTCAGCGGCCGATAGGAAGCCCTGGTGTTGCTGCATGTATTCGGGTCACTGCCACTATAAGCGGCGCGGCGATTGAGCGTCCAATGGGTTCGGCAGATCAATAATTGCCTATTGATCGGCCCGGCCGATCGACTCGGTCATCGTCACACCGCGCCGCACTTCGGCAGCCAACCCGCTTCGCACTCGTCACTCAATAATTCCCTGCCTGATGCGGCGTTTCAGCAGCGCATGCTCACACTCTTTTAGCGTCTGCGGCACCGCCGGGCCGGACGCCGTCAGGTTTATCACGTGCTGATAACCCCCTAGCGGCCATAAACGACAGGTAGGCGTGATACAGATAGCGGCGCGGATTCGCCGGGGTGATTTTGGCATTGCCGATCATCATCCCTTCCGGGGTGCCCAGCACCGTCAGGTAGCCACAAAAATCAACCAGCGGATCGGCATGCCGTTTGATTTCCAGGGCTTTCGCCGAACTCTGCTGCGCCTGAAGCAGTGCACGCGCATCATTCGGGTATGGCGAAACGCTGCATCAGGTGACGCACAATGCCCCCCAGCTCTTCGGTGATCTTCGCCAGCAACAGCGGATCGCGCTCTTCGGGGGCGATAGCCTCCGGGAACAGCAGTATCACCCGGCGGCGCGAGATGCCGCCGCTGCGGTCGCTGAACTGCATCGGGTTGTTGTTCACCGCCAGTATCACCGCCGGGATGTTTACCGCGTAGGCATCGCGGTATTTCGGGTCGATGGCGACCGCATCACCGCCGGTGATGGCCTTGATGCCCGCCCCGTCACCGCTCCACTTTTCCTGGTCAGGTAGGATAATCAGCGAGAAGCCGACCACGCTCGCGCGCCGACTCCAGGATATCAATGATGGCGGAGGTGGTATTGTAAGTATCCCGCTTAACCTAACCATTCACTTTTAGAGATCTTCCGACATACTGATTATGTCCCTGAGGAGATCACCATGCGTAAAGCCCGGTTTGCCGAACACCAGATCATCACCGTTCTGAAGTCTGTTGAAGCCGGACGTACCGTCAAAGATGTCTGCCGCGAAGCGGGAATATCTGAGGCTTCGTACTATAACTGGAAAGCGAAGTATGGTGGCATGGAAGCCTCTGATATCAAAAAGATGAAGGATCTTGAGGACGAAAACCGCCGTCTCGAACAGATGTTTGCCGACCTGAGTCTGGAAAATCGCGCGTTAAAAGACGTCATTGAAAAAAAGCTTTAAAACCAGCGATAAAGCGTGAGCTCGTCAACTATGTGAAAGAGATGTTTTCGATGAGCGTACGCCAGGCATGCAGGACATTATCGCTGAGTAGGACGGTCTATTTTTACCAGCCTGATACCCGGCGCGATGAGCCGGTGATCCGGGCGCTGACTGAACTGGCGGAGCGCTATCCGCGATACGGCTTTAAGAAACTGTTCCAGTTACTGCGCAGGCAGGGTAACAGCTGGAACCATAAGCGCGTTCACCGGATTTACTGCCTGCTGAAATTGAATTTTCGCCGTAAGGGAAAACAGCGCCTGCCGGTGCGTAATCCGGCGATGCTGGCGACGCCAGAGGCGATGAACCAGAGCTGGTCCATCGATTTTATGCACGATGCGCTGGTGTGCGGCAGACGCTTCCGGACGTTCAACGTGGTGGATGATTTTAACCGCGAAGCACTGGCGATCGAAATTGACCTGAGTATCCCGGCGCAACGTGTCGTGAGAGTGCTGGACAGGATAGTGGCAAACCGCGGCTATCCGCGGAAGATGCGTATGGATAACGGGCCAGAACTGGTCTCACTGGCACTGGCGCAATGGGCCGAAGAACATGGTGTGTTGCTGGAATTTATCAAGCCGGGAAAGCCGACGCAGAATGCGTTTATAGAGCGTTTTAATCGGACATACCGGACTGGATTTTTATCTGTTCAGAACCCTGAATGAAACGCGGGAAATTACGGAGCGCTGGCTGACTGAATATAACAGCGAGCGGCCTCATGAATCCCTGAACAACCTGACGCCGGAAGAGTACCGGCTGATGGCTGAACCCCCGGAAATCTCAAAAAGTGCGTGGAACTAAAACGGGTGCGCTTACATATTCAGTATGTCTATCGGCCTCACATTACTCATTCAATATCAGGTTATTTGTATTCCCTGCTTGATACGACGTTTCAGCAACATCACTCTCAGCATCTATGGCATCACTTAGACGACTGCCGCTAATTTCCTAACAAGCTTACAGTATTATCCTGTAATCTTCGAAAAATGCTCTCCGCAAGGACAGAAACTATCTACAGAAAGAGGTCACTCCACATTTTCCAAAATTCATCACCTAAAAATAAAAACAGTAAAATATTCACCATTTTATTTTGTAATGTAAACATCTAACTATTATAAATCATCGTGTTATATAAAATAACATTGGTGTTGTACAAAACTAATTATAATCATTAGTCTGTCTATTTTTAAAAACAGGTATATTTATTGCTGATAATATTTCACTTTTGTTTAAGATTAATTTAGTAGTGTCATCCAACCTACTGTAATTAGTGGTAAGGAAAATATCTAATGTATCTTTATCTCTATAACCACTAATAATGGGGGATATAACCACACTCTGTTCAGGACCTCCTTTTTCATTAGGTTCCCCTAAAGAAATAACATTTCCCACATAGACCTTTCTGTCCTTCATTGTTAGCATAATGAAAGCCTCATTCGTATTTGTACTTATTAGTGATATAAAAAGACAGCTATCTAAGGAATTTCCTCTTAATGCATCATAAATAACATATGGTTTTGTATTAAGAGTTTTGTATTTTATTATTAGTCTAATTGTAGGAAATATAGACCATATCACTGGTATAATTAATGTACATAGAGCAATGAATATCAAGCATGATAATTCTTTTGAAATTGCCTTCTTGTTTTCACCTTCAAGAATAAAGGGGTTTAAAGTCTCAGAAATAAAATCAATAATAGAAAACCTATACTCAACAAATGGCATTTTTATTTCACCAGAAGTAGTCAACAATAAACCAATACTTACAAGCAATAAAAGCCCCCCCATAAAGCACTCTTCAGATAAAGAAATTGCCCTTCATAACGATATAATTTATATTTATATATAGGATGAATATGAATAAGCAAAAAACCACTAACCAATATAGGTATAACCAATAAAACAAACATGATACCGACTAAGGTAATTTGTTAATTCTCATCCTGATCTCATCAATGATGAGATGCAAGTGCTCAAACTCTTTATTATTAACAACCTCCACTATTGATACCGTTACAGTACCTCGCCCTATCACCTTTAATGTTTTATAAGTACTACCTAGCTTCTCAACTATTTCATATTCATGTCTTTTCGGAGCTAGCCCTATAAGGCTCAATATTGAGTGAATCAAACCGCCTCCAAATCCTATGACTCAGAATTTATTTAAATACTATATACAATAACAATATTATTACTTAGAGTAAACAGGATTGCTTTGAAATTCAGTAATCCATTAACGCACCAATATGTAGCATCACAAGCAACACGCTGAATGGTAAAACATATAAAATCTTATTGACAAGTAATATTAACGCTGAAGGGGGAAGAACTTCCCTGTAACTTAGCTATGTTACTTAATGGCGGGTTGTTTTAGGGAAACATCATGAAATCAACTCATTTACTTGTTAACCCACCAATTTAACCTTATAGGTTAGTTTAATTAGAACTGTTTAGTAACAATTACGTCACTATCATAGATGTTAAAACTTCAAACTAAAGCCAGAGGTATTTATGGAGAGAAATATAGCCCCCAGCTACCATACTGCAATAGTGAATGGGATCCGGTTACGTTATGTCATTGCAGGTAAGGGGAAGCCTTTAGTATTACTACATGGCTGGCCACAAAATTGGAAGGAGTGGCGGCATGTGATCAAAAGCATGTCATCTATTTTTACTGTAATTGCTCCTGACATGCGCGGTTTTGGTGACTCTGACAAGCCAGTAAGTGGCTACAATAAGCGCGAGGTGGCACAAGATATTTATGAATTAGTGCATCAATTAGGCTTTAAGAAAATTTACTTAGTTGGGCATGATATTGGAATGATGGTTGCGTATGAATATGCATCATCTCATCCAGAAGATGTGAAACGACTTGCCCTGATGGAAGCGGCTATTCCCGGTTTAGGCCTTGAGACTTTGCAAGACTCGGCAAAATTCCCACATCTTTGGCATTTCGGTTTTTTCATTGCCCCAGGTGTTGCCGAGTCACTTATTTTCGGCCGTGAAAAAATATTCTTAACCCATTTCATTAAAGAATTATCTTACAACACGTCTGCCTTTACTGATGATGACTTCAATGAATACTCTGAAAGTATGAGCGCTCCAGGAACATTAAGCTCAAGCTTGAAACATTATCGTGCATTTCCCGAGGATGCTGTAAATAATCGTGAAAATGCGCGAAAAAAGTTAATCATGCCAATATTAGCGATTGGTGGCTCTCATGGAATGGGTAAAAGAGTGGGCGAAATGATGTACCCACTTGCTGAAAATGTACAAATGGCGGTCATTGAACAATGTGGGCATTGGATTCCAGAAGAGCAACCAGAAAAGCTAACAAAGTTATTTCTTGATTTCTTTAGTTAACAACTCTTGGGAAAGATTAAAATTTTCTTTTGCATGGGTTTTCATCACCTTATTTAAGGCCTTTTCTGAGCATTTTATGTTAATATTTAAAAGCACAGTATGATATATCTTATCATGATTAACCTGGTGTATTTTAGCCTACCTCAATCGCCCTAGAGGCAGGTTTTTTTTATAAAAAACCCACTTCTACAGTGAGCGGATACTTTGATAAACATCTTGTAATTGAGTGTGTGATTAATTCCTAAAATGATTATCATTTCATCACATGAAAAGTATTTTGGCGTCAAGTGATATATATAAAAATATTTTATCCACAACCTACGTTATAGTACCCTCGTGCTAAGTTATCTTGAATAACTCTCTATTCCTTTTTACCACTCCCTCCCCTTAACCCAGTATTCCTAACACCTAAAAATTTTAACATTTAATGCCCCTGACATCTATTTCTTCTTCAGAGTGAAATGTATAAGTAGCTAGTCAGAGGAGCGGACTCAAAGTCAATGACTATAAGTTCAATAGATAACTTAGTATTAATAATGGGTATGCTTTTACATTATTCCTGCCATTATAAAACAAGCAATTAAAACTTAAATTAGAAAAGACATTATCTATTCATCCTCAAAAAAAAATAGTACAATTGATTAATAACCAAGTGAATTATATAAGTTATCATTATGGTTACTACAATCGCTATTGGAACTGACGTTAAACGATACAATGATGAATAAGATATGTCGCTATTCATAGTTTTCATGCCAACAATGACACTAAGTGTAGTTAAGGCTACAAACCATTTTGCAGGTCCAGCATTCTCTTTTATATGTGCTGATGTATATAGCATAATACAGAAACAATATAGAAATGAAATGATGAAAATATTTTCATTAAAGACACTAACTATTACCTGTATAATTAAAGCAGTAGATGAACCAATAATTGTCCCATATATTCTTTTTATACTTGAATGAAAAATCAAATTCCAATTGATAGGAAACAACACTAATAAAGACGATACTTGGGCTGCTATTGAATCTTTCTCATCAAACAGCATAAAAAACATTAAAGATACCGAAGACACAACAGAACCCAACATGGTTTTCTTTATATTATCAATGTTACTCTGCACAGATTTCTGGATTATAGTCCTTTCGTGTCTATCCGGGAAGAAGTAGAATGAAATGGCAACAATAGCAGCTGTAATAAATGTTGCCAGAATCACCGATGTATAAACATCACTTAAATTTGTAGATTGATAACTGCCCAGATGAGTTAATGTATGTATTGAAATTAAGGATTGTGCGCCAGCTAAAAATGCGGTATTTGTAGACATAATCCAAAAGCAAAATACATTTATACTAAATGATAATGTTATTGTTGTGACTATAGATACAGAGGAGTTAACAGTTATAAAATAAGCAACAGCAACGCTAAACACTCCACTAAACAAAAACTGTCTTATGATATGAGCATTAATTACCGGAGATAAGCCCATAATAAGTATTGGGTATAGTGAAAAGTAAGTACCATAATCCCAATCGAAAATCTTAGGCAAAATAAACCCTAAATACGAACCAAATAATACTCTTTTTATTTGCTGCAAGTCATTTTCAGTCATAATATTCATCTTAATAAATATAATGCAGCCAAGAAATAACATTTATTTGCAATCTTGATAAGTACTTTGTTAGCGTATCATTACTTGAATAAATTTGGACTGTCGCTCTAGCTCCAGATGTTAGTCCATCAGGCAAAGGATCGTCTAGATTTATATATATCCTAATTCTTTGAGCATCCCTAATCCATCGATCACTTTGCTCTGTACTAGCTAGGTTGCCATCAGCATATAACTGACCGTTAATTACACCGGAGTCTTTACCTATAACTTTGCCGTTAAATACTTTGCCAGGAATAGCATCAAATACGACATAAGCCCTAATTTTCTCTTTCAATTTGGATAATGATTTCTCACGAAAATCGGCATAAATTACACCGGAATCACTAACTATGCTCAATAATGGAACGCCAGGTGACACAACATGTCCTGTATTAAGATTCATATTGCTAATCGTTCCAGATATGGGGGAGGTCACGGTGGTTTTATTTAATTCTGTTCGAGAAACAGCCAGATCATTCATAGCCTTCCTAATCTGAAGATTTTCATCACCATATAAACCCCGTTGCGTAACCAATGACAGGATATTATATTTCAATTGCTTTACATTTGCTTCATTTTTTTCTCTGTCACCTATTGCTTTATCTACTTGCTGTTTGGATATAGCAATTGCATTGAGTTTTAGATATCTGTCCTCATCGTCCCTAGCCAATTTCAATGATATTTCCGCAGAATTAAGTTCATTTTCGGCCTCTTTAATTTTCGAGTCTAATGTTTTATTATCTTCATAGGCTTGTTCAAGTTTTAACTTTGCCGAATTTAAATTTAAGATATAATCAGTAGGATCTATATAAAATAGAACATCACCTTTTTTTACTTTTTGATCATTCTTCACAGCGACATTGATCACTTTGCCGCTGACTTCTGGCGACACAGTAATTACTTTATATATTAGCCTAGAATGAGGTGTAAATGGGTGTGAAATGTCTGAAATGACAAAATATATAATAGATGCAAGCCCCAACAACATGCCTAATAATGTCCATTGACGAAATCGTTGTTCTGGAGTTAATGACAATGACATGTATTCTTTCCTTTGGCCGTTAAGACAGCGTAATGAAAAACGCTTGCTTATTAAGCATACATTTACTTAGTTCATGAAGTAAATACCTAATAATGGAATTATCATTTCCATTCTATACGCCTTTTCGTTAAGACACATGCTATTGCTCTATAAGTTTGAGTAATAACACATAGGCATAAATAAACTCTTGAGGAGTGAGGAGTGAGGAGTGGGGAGTGAGGAGTGAGGAGTTTTCAATACTATCACATTACAGATTTAAAAATTTAGTTTCATTATGATTTTATATACATATAATTCATATAATCTACAGCATCGCTCCATCAACGAAAATAATATATTGTATCTCTTCATCTTTTTAGACATGTAAGGCATACAGTTTTCCATAAGTTTAGCTAGGGATAACATTAACATATCGCCATCATGCATAACTTCCATAATTTCATATTACTGCGTGGATTGCTAATACAACACAATAGAATTGGGTTAAGTGGTTCATGACTAAACGTAAACGAACTAAAAGCCGTTTTTCGCCCAAACTCAGCGCCGATATATTTGAGTACCAGCCACGGGCCGTTGACGTTGCTCTAGCATTGAAACTAGATCTAGATCCTTGTCAACTTCGAAAATGGTGACCTGCCCCCAGTATTAGATACAGCCATCAGTTAGTAATGGACTGACCCCACCCCGGTAGACGATCCTGCCCTATAGTTGGACTGACCCCACCCCGGTAGACGATCCTGCCCTATAGTTTGAGCATAGGAGAAGCGTATGGGCACACCACGATTTACACCTGAATTTAAGGAAGAAGCCGTCCGTCAGATAACGGAACGCGGTTATTCCGTTGCTGAAGTATCTGACCGTCTGGGCGTTTCTGCGCACAGCCTCTATAAGTGGCTACGGGCCATCAAGCCTGATAACAGCGAACAGCATGCCCGGGATTTACTGGAAGCCAAAAGCGAGATCCTGCAACTACGGGCGCAGCTAAAACGAACCGAAGAAGAACGGGATATCCTGAAAAAGGCCGCGCGGTACTTTGCAAGGGAGCCCGACTAAAGTACCGCTTTATCAATGAGCACCGCACTGTATGGGGTGTGATGACGATGTGTCGGGTGTTGTGCGTTGCCCGGGCCGGGTTTTATGCGTGGCTGCATCACCCGGTCTCCGCGCGGGATAAAGATAACCAGCGTCTGCTGACGCTCATCCGCGATTCATATTCCTTGAGTGGTGGCGTATATGGCTATCGCCGGGTTCATGGCGATCTGAATGAAATCGGGGAAACCTGCGGTAAAAATCGTGTAAGTCGCATTATGCAGCTGAATCGGATCAAAGCCGTACGCGGCTATCAAGCTCCCCGTCGTATCGTTGGCAGACCTTCGGTGGTTGCCCCTAATCGCGTGCAACGGCAGTTTACTGTTGTCCGGGCCAATCAGGTCTGGGTCACCGATATCACTTACATCCGCACCTGGCAGGGCTGGTTGTATCTGGCGGTGGTTATCGATCTCTTCGCTCGTAACGTGGTGGGCTGGTCGATGAAGCCGACTCTCTCACGCGAACTGGCGCTCGACGCGCTGATGATGGCCGTCTGGCGTCGAAAACCGGACAGTGAAGTCATCGTACATAGCGATCAGGGTAGCCAGTATGGCAGTGACGACTGGCAGCGCTTCTGCCGGGCCAATAACCTGGCTCCGAGCATGAGCCGACGTGGCAACTGCTGGGATAATGCGGTGGCCGAATCGTTCTTCAGTTCACTAAAAAAAGAACGCATCAGGAAGAGAATATACAAAACCCGGGATCTGGCCCGGGCCGATATCTTCGATTACATTGAAGTGTTCTACAATCGGGCCCGGCGCCACAGTCATCTCGGCGGCGTCAGTCCGGAGGCCTTCGAACAGGCCTCGTCGTGAGGACAGAATTTGTCTACTGTCGTGGGGGCAGTCCATAATGTCGGTTTGTTTACCTTCACATTTTCCATTCCGCCACCGTGCTGCAAACTCTGATGGCGTCTGATAATTCAGTGCTGAATGTGGACGACACTCGTTATAATCCTGCCGCCAGTCATTAATGACTTTCCTGGCGTGAACGATATCGCTGAACCAGTGCTCATTCAGACATTCATCGCGAAATCGTTCGTTAAAGCTCTCAATAAATCCGTTCTGCGTTGGCTTGCCCGGCTGGATTAAGCGCAACTCAACACCATGCTCAAAAGCCCATTGATCCAGTGCGCGGCAGGTGAACTCCGGCCCCTGGTCAGT
Organism: Serratia nematodiphila DZ0503SBS1; assembly: GCF_000738675.1. NCBI lineage: Bacteria > Pseudomonadati > Pseudomonadota > Gammaproteobacteria > Enterobacterales > Yersiniaceae > Serratia > Serratia nematodiphila. The sequence goes on from NZ_JPUX01000002.1 coordinate 702,212, forward strand.
TCTTATCGTCGCCGGATAGCCCCGAAACAGCGCAATGCTGTCCAGAATGTGTCACCTGCACGCCTGAAATCCCAAAGGCAACAGTGACCGTCAGGCATTCCTTCGTGAAGTCGTCCACACAGGTCAGGCACTTGATCCTGCGACCGGTGGCGAGCGCGTCCATGACAAAATCCATCGACCAGGTCAGGTTGGGCGCCGCCGGGCGGAGCAGCGGCAGACGTTCTGTTGCCAGCCCTTTACGACGTCGTCTGCGTTTTACGCCCAGCCCTCTCAGATGATAAAGGCGGTACACGCGCTTGTGATTAACATGAAGGCCTTCACGGCGCAGTAACTGCCAGATGCGGCGGTAGCCAAAACGCCTGCGCTCCGCCCTGATAAATGCGCATCAGCCGCCGGACGCTGAGCCTCATAGCGGCAGGTCGACAGGGACAAACCTGTAAGCCTGCAGGCACGACGTTGCGACAGACCGGTCGCATCACACATAAACTCAACGGCTTCCCGCTTCTGGTCTGTCGTCAGTACTTTCGCCCCAGAGCCACCTGGAGTGCCTCCTTATCGAGCATGGCTTCGGCAAGCAGCTTCTTGAGTCTGGCGTTCTCTTCCTCAAGCGACTTCAGGCGCTTAACCTCGGGCACCTCCATACCACCATACTTCTTACGCCAGGTATAAAAGGTGGCGTCGGAAATGGCGTGCTTACGGCAGAGCTCACGGGCAGAAACCCCGGCTTCAGCCTCGCGGAGGATACTGATGATCTGTTCGTCGGAAAAACGCTTCTTCATGGGGATGTCCTCATGTGGCTTATGAAGACATTACTAACATCGCGGTGTATTAATCAACGGGGAGCAGGTCAGTAGAAAGGCGAAAAATTTGTGAGGTGGTTGGCAACTTTTGGCACGATATCATGTGATTTCTTCTGTTCAACTGGAACCTATTAGGGTTCTGTCGCATTAATACGACGTAAGGAACATGAAATTTTTTGTCCTGATGTTAGTCTATTTCTTTGTTCCGGAATGCATTTAAACGCCTGCATTATCCTCGCCACCGTTCATGGTTAAGGGATTCAAAAAAGGCCGATTGAATCTCCTAACTATGAACGGTGCTCCATCTACGTCTACCCGGACCTAAAACGTCAATCTTGACGGGCTCCAACCACCAATCTAAAGCTAGCAATAAAACTATCTCCTTAGTGTTACTAGCTTTCTGGAGATTCAGAGCACTTACCTAGGCCTCTTGCGTTTAAAATCATGTCGTATTTATTTAAGGACACAGAGTAACCTCATGAAAATGGAATTATAAAATCCATTATTTGTGTTTGTTTCGTTTGTATAATATGTAGAATGTTTGCATAGCACGGAGCCTAACCCAATAGGCATTAATTAAAAACCAATAGAGATAAACCTATGATTAGAAATCAATTTACCTCATCAAATGCATCAATGTTGTTGATTGATCACCAAGTCGGAACCATGAGTTGGGTTAAATCTATCCAATTTGAAGAACTGAAACGTAACGCGTTGATGCTGGCAAAAGCAGCTCAAATATTAGGAATCCCTACAATATTAACTTCTAGTATGGAAGAGAATGTGCAAGGGCCTTTACTAACCGAGTTGGAAAGTATTCTTCCTGCATCTTTCAAGAATAGAGTGAAACGTGAGGGAATAGTTAATGCGATGGACGATGAAAATTTCGCGCAGGCAGTTAAGAACACTGGACGAAAAAAAATTATTGTAGCAGGGGTGACGAACGATGTATGTACTGTCTATCCTACTCTCACGCTTTTGGAAGAGGGATACGAAGTTCAAGTTGTTGCGGATGCGGGGGGCTCACCAAGCAAAATAGCTGATGAAATTGCTTTGCGCAGGATGGAGAATGCAGGCGCAGTTTTGACTAGTACTAATCAGTTGATTGCTGAGCTAGCGGTCAGTTGGGCAACGCCTGAAGGTTCAAAATTAGTAACAATAATGGCTGACTCACTTTCGTAATAGTATAATGTGGGAATGGAGTCCCACAAACCACTCTTGTCTTATTTTATGATAATTTTACAATTAAAGATTTCTTGCTACTCTACTTTTCAATTTCTAACGCAAACTTAAATATGGCACCAGCATTAAATAGACCTGAGTTAGCACATTCAATATGGATTGATACTAATTTTTGATTAACCGAATTCCACACTTGTTAATTAAAAAACAATAAAACGTTAGAAATATACACTAATGTTTATAACCAAGGAATTAAAATGAAACTATACCACTCTCCAGGAACATGCTCTCTCGCATGTTGGATTGCTTTAGAATGGGCTAATGTAGAACATTATGAAATTATTCCGGTTGATCCAAAATCAGATGAGTACAAAGAAATAAACTCACTACTTACAGTTCCCGCATTGGATCTTGGAAATGGTAAAATTATAACCCAAACCCATGCCATATTAAATTTCATTACCGACAGATATATTAATATAGATTCATCAGCACACGACCTCTATTTAAACAAAGTTGAATTTGACGAGATAATGAGTTTTTTATCATCTGAGTTTCACCCTATACTTAAAGCATATTTTTCACCTGATACGTTTAATATTTTCCGCAATGAATCTTCTATTCACGAAATAACCATGTCATCTTTCTACAAGATACTTTTTTTTATGGAACACCTTGATTTGGTAATTGGTAAAAATGAATACATATTCAAAAACAAACGCACAGTGGCAGATGCATATGCATTTGTAATGTTACGATGGACAGATAGTTTTCCCAAGAATTGGAGAAATTATAGTAACTTGGCTAATTTCATGAAAAAGATGAATAGAGATCCAGTTATAGCAAAAATATTGGCGTTATCTAAAAGATTATCAAAAAATATGATGTGATATCATGTAGCCAGGCACTGTCTTTATATTACAGCGCCAGACTACTTATTTCCCAGAGAAAACCTGAACATATTTTAATAGGGCGATTGCCATTTTTTCAAGATGTTCAATAGCTCTTTCATTTTTTATTCTCCCTTGAGTTGTAAATTCGTGATGCGCGAAAGGTAAAGTAATCACTTCAGGTAAAACCATTGAACCTAATTGTAAAACCAAGGATTGTCTCAGTGACATTAATCCTCGATACCCACCCAAACTCCCCGGTGATGCACTACCTAATGCATAGGGCTTACTAAATATTGCGGCCCCACCACCTTCCACTCGTGAAAGCCATGCGAGTAAGTTTGAAATAATTGGAGGATAACTAGCATTATATTCTGGGCAAAAAATAGCAACGCCGTCACTTTGTGAAAATATCTCATGCAATATGAATGCATTTTCTGGAAATGAACTTACCTCTATATCCTGTTCATATAGAGGTAATGGATATTTACTCAGATAAAGCATTATGGCTTTTGCACCTTTGGATTCTATATACTCGCCAAATAAATCCGCTAGTTGCTGATTGTACGAACCAGCTCTTGTTGAGCCAGATAAAATAAGGATGTTATAACCATTCATAGTTTCAACCCTTTTATAAATTAAATACTACCCACATGATAAATCCCGAATTAATTAAATGTCAACAATCCTTTTTTATAAATTAATAAAGATGATTATTGAAACAAACAATTCCATTAATCTAGTTAATAACACTTTTTTCATAGTAAATATAACAATCCTCACACTATAGTGATGGTTAGCTTGACATTGTCAGATTAGTAACCTTTAGTTATAAATAGATGCACTACCTATTAATACATAGAATCATGGGTGTGGAATATGTTTAGACTTGATGACATAGCTATTTTTGTTGAGGTTGTAAGAAATAAAAGCTTTAAAAGAGCAGCAGAGATCCTAAGTATGCCATCATCGACACTATCGAGAAGAATTTCACTGCTTGAAAAAGAAATTGGGCTACGCCTTATTCGTCGCTCAACAAGAAAATTAGAATTAACAGAGGCTGGAAAGCTATACTTTGAACGTAGCAATAATATTATAGATGAAGCTAGAAATGCACATTTTCTGTTAAATGACCTTTTATCAAAACCAGTTGGAAACTTGCGGATTTCATTGCCCACTGACTTTTCAATATATTACATCGCCCCAGCAATAGTAGCATTTTCAAAAAAACACCCAGATATCACATTTCAATTGGATATGACTCCAAGAAAGGTTGACTTAATAAATGAACCTTTTGACCTAGTTATTAGAATTGGCGAAATGCCAAATTCCGGACTCATATCTCGACATATGTTAAGTATGAATAGATATTTGTACGCATCACCAGAGTATCTACGAAAAAATGGCGAGCCAGCCCATCCTTTAGATTTGGAAAAGCATTCATGTTTAGTTATGAATACTCCTCTGGAAAACGATGGGTGGAATATTGTATTTGACAACATACTATATAAAATCAAAGGTAAAAGTCGTTACAAAATAAATAATGTTGGTATGCTATGTCGATTCGCTATTCTAGGGGAAGGAATAACATTAATGGCAGAAGAAATTGCAAAGCCAGAAATTCAGTTAGGTAAATTGAAACAAATACTACCTTCATGTTCTGTAGAAAATCTATCTGTATATATACTAACGGAAAACAAACTAACTCCCGCTAAGACATCTTTATTTATTGATTTCTTATGCGATTACTTTCGTAAATAACACTAATATAGGACCTACTTATGTTTACTGACCTTCTAAAAGAATTTCACATTTTATTTTTAGCTAAAATATTATTGACATCATTTTTTTGGATTAGCGGTTTCATTTTGACTTTTAATTTCAACAAGTTCGTATTAACCAATAAAAAAATTGGAATCCCTTTTCCTTTTTTATCTTCAATTTTCACCATAATAATTCAATTAATGGGATCATTAACAATTATTTTAGATATATACGGATTAGGGTGGCTTGGTGTCTGCACATTGATAATATTTACATTGTTGACAATACCCCTTGGGCACCCATTTTGGACCTTCACTGGAGAGAAGAGAGAGATTGAATTTAACATTGCGCTTGAGCACTTGTCAGTCATAGGTGGCTTGATTATAGTCTCTCTAATTTGACTCAGTGCGTAAAATTTAACTATTTTATTTATAGTTATATATCTGGCGCCTCAAGTTAATTCTGTTTTTTGTCGCGTTGGCAGCTCAGCTGGATTCAACTCGATGAGGAGCTTTGTTCATGAAACTCATCATGTGGCCAACACGACAACTGCAATGGTATTAATTAATACATAACCCTAAATCGCCCAAGATTTAACCAATTCCGCACCCGAGGAGTTTAAAATTAAAGCGAACACATGGTTATTTATTGCCGCCATTCCGTTACAAATTCCGCAATCCATCTTGATATCATCCCCCTGTCTCTCTCTGGTTAAAAAGCAGCCCCTGATTCATCAATTCCTAAAAATCTGGCCAAAGTGCTGAATAAATATCCGCTCATAGTGAACTACATTTCGGCAACCAGTCCGCTTCGCAGTCGTCACTCAATATCAGGTTGGTTTGTATTCCCTGCTTGGTGCGGCGTTTCAGCAGCGTATGCTCATACTCTTTCAGCGTCTGCGGCACCGCCTGGCCGAACGCCGTCAGGTTCATCACGTGCTGATAGCCCCGTGCCGCCATAAACGACAGGTAGGCGTGGTACAGGTAGCGACGTGGGTTCGGCGGGGTGATGTTGGCATTGCCGATCATCATCCCTTCCGGGGTGCCCAGCACCGTCAGGTAACCACAAAAATCGACCAGCGGATCGGCATGCCGTTTGATTTCCAGGGCTTCCGCCGAACTCTGCTGCGCCTGGAGCAGTACGCGGGCGTCATTCGGGTTGGTAAAGCGTTGCATCAGGTGACGCACAATCACGGCCAGCTCTTCGGTGATCTTCGCCAGCAGCAGCGGATCGCGCTCCTCTGGGGCAATAGCCTCCGGGAACGGCAAAATAACCCGGCGGCGCGAGATGCCGCCGCTGCGGTCGCTGAACTGCATCGGGTTGTTGTTGACTGCCAAAATCACCGCCGGGATGTGCGCCGCGTAGGCGTCGCGGTATTTGGGGTCGATGGCGACCGCATCGCCGCCGGTGATGGCCTTGATGCCCGCCCCGTCACCGCTCCACTTTTCCTGGTCGGGCAGGAGTATCAGCGAGAAGCCGACCACACTGGCACGCTCGCGTGCCGACTCCAGGTTATCGATGGTGGCCGAGGTAGTGTTGTCGGCACCGGCCAACAGCCGGGCGATGGCCGCCATCACACTCTTGCCGCTGCCGCCGGGGCCGGTCACTTCAAGGAACAGCTGCCAGTCATAGCGGTTGGCCAGCACCATAAAGAGCGCCGCGAGAATACGTTCCTGTTTGTCGTAATTGCCCCCGGCGGCCCGCGCCAGCCACTGCCAGAAGTGCGGCGCATGATCGGCCAGGTTCTCCCCGGCACGCGGCGGCGTGTAGTCCACGCTGTTGACGGTGCGCAGCCAGTGTTCCTGGCGGTGGGCGCTGAACTGGCCGCTGACGGTATCGAATACCCCGTTACGAAAACCAATCAACCGGCGGGCAGGCTCGCCCATCTGCGGCACCATCAGCTTGAGGGTGTCCAAAATGCTGTTGATACCGGCGGCGGAGAACGGCGCGCGCACCTTCTGGAACAGCGCGGCAATCTCCCGGCTCAGCTGTCGGTGTGGCAGCACCTGCCAGGCGCCGCGCGCATAGCGGCACAGCTCTTCCCCCACCGGCGGCACCGCCAGGGTGTTGCCGTAATGCTCGGCCAGCAGTTCGGCCTTCTCGCTGGCGCTCATGGCTTTCAGGTCAGCATCGCTCAGCGTGTCGAACGGGCTGGGCTGCGGCGGTTGGCTGAGCGCCTGGAGCTGCGTGCGCGTGGTCTCATCGCCTTGCTGGCAGTAAATATCGTTCCAGTCGCCCTCCGTGGGCGGCAATGCCGGGACACCACCGGTCAATTGTGCCGCCTCGGCGGCGCGGGTCTGCCCGGTGCCGCTGCGGTCATTATCGGCCGCCAACAGCAGCCGTGCGTCCGGGTAGTGGCTGCGCAACTGCTGTGCAACAGTGGCCAGGTTGTTGGCGCTCAGCGCCACGCACACCGTTTCGCCGGTCAGGCGATGCACGGTGAGGCCGGTGGCGTAGCCTTCAGTGAGCCAGATAACCGCGTTGTCCGGGCCGCAGAGGGTGTGGCAGGTGGCTTTCACCTGCCCGCCTGCCAACATGCGCTTGTCCCCGCTGGCGTTAATCAGTTGCACGTTAACCACCTCGCCCCCGGCATTGTGCAGCGGCAACAGCAGGTCGCCGGGCTGGAAGGTGATACCGCCAACACGCAGCGGCTGGCCGTGCAGAGTCAGGGTTTCTGCCTCCGGCCAGCCTTTGGCGCTCAGGTAGGCGTTGCCGGTTTGGAGCCGAGCAGCAGCCACCAGAGCCTGTGCCTGTCGCGCGGTCTTGCGCTGAGTCTCGGCCTTGTCTTGCCCGCCGTCCTTCTGTGATGCATGGCGGGCCTCAGCGGCCGGTGGCAAGGCGCTGGCGTTATTCCCCATCACGGCGGCCACCTGTTCGGCGGCGGCCCTGGCAGACAGTGACAGGGCTTTTTCCACCAGATTGAGGCCGTCACCGGCCCCGCACTGATTACAGAACCAGGTGCCGCGTCCGTCCTGGTTGTCGAAGCGAAAGCGGTCTTTACCGCCGCAGGTTGGGCACGGCTGCGGCTTGCCGTTCGGCTGCAAGGCAATGCCGAGCGCCGGGAGTATCACCGACCAGTGGCCGGTGGCGGTGCGTACGGTCTGGGAAACGAACTGGGCGCTCATCCTTTCTCTCCTCAGTGTACGGTGGCGTTCTGTGCCGCCGACAGGCGCTCGCAGCACAGCTCGTCCATCATCTTTTGCCCCAGCGCGGTCAAGCGCGGTGCGGCCACCAGAACGTCCGGCTGCACCATGTCGCTCAGCATGGTGCACGCCATGTCCATGCCGTCATCCACGCCGTACTGCCGCACAAAATGTCCCTCCAGGCGCAGGGCAATCGTCATCTGCAGCTCGTCCAGCGTGTACCCCAGGCTCACCCGGTAAAAGGCGCAGGTATCCAGATAGGCTTGCGCCACGGCGCGGCGGAAAACGGCGGTACGGACTTCAATCGGTAAACAGGATGCAGTGTTCATGCGGCGGTGGCCTCCATGCGGGCAAGGATTTGGGTTTCACAGGTGTTGACGACGTGGCCGAGCTGGTCGGTCAGCAAGGCAATGACCGAGGCAAACGATGCCTGTTGCACGGCGTCGGGGCGCTGCCCGCCGAGGTCGAGGGTGTCCAGCAGGTCAAGGAACAGCACGCCGGTGGCGTGCGCATGCTGGAGACGCAGAAAATCGGCATGCGGGATTGGGTAATGGGTGTCGCGGTAGTAGCGGTCGGCCAGGGTATTCATGCTGCCGCCTTAACCGGCAGACGACCGGCAAAGGACAACACATAATCACGGGCCAGCAGACGGCGAGCGTTGTGCTCAGAATCCGCCACGGTGCGCACGATACGCGGGGCGGCAGTCAACGCAGAACGACGCACGGCCGCAAACAAAAAGCAAAATGTCGGGTGAGTCGGGGTGAGGGTCGTAGCCATAACGGCAGCCTCCAAGGTTAGCGAATTACCGCTACCACCGGAGTTCCTACACTCAATGGTGGTAGCCCAGACGGGGGTAGGAATACCGGCAACCTTGGAAACCGGCCAGCCCGAAGGCTGCCCCGCCTGAGCCACCATTGATTGACTGCTGCGGTAGCATAACATCCACCGCGCAAAAAATGAGCGCACTAAGGCTGTGACATAAAAAAACACGCGTGGCGCGTGTTCATTTGTCGCCAAGATTAAACACGGGTTCCTACGCCCGGCTGCCGATTTTGCGACAGCGGGAGGACTATAGCGCAGGGCCGGACGTGGGGGCAAGCCGTAAGACGCCCCCGGACGTTCAATCGATCGCATAGTGATCAACAGTCGGTCAGTTGGTCGTTGCGGGTATCGGTCGCCGCGCAAGTCAGCGGCACCGGCCCGGCACGGAACAGGCGCGGCTCAGCCTGGCGACTCGCCAGACGAATAACGCCGTGTTTTTCGCTGCGGTGATCCGGCAAGACGACGCCAGGCTCTTTACGCTGCAACAGGATAGCTTCCGCCACAAACAGCGCGTCGCGCTCATCGAGGGTGAAATGCTGGCGACCAAAGGTTAGCTGCATCATACGGCGGCCCCCTGGTGACGGTTGGCGATACACTCGTCCATCCACTGCTCGACCTCGGAGGCCAGCCAGGCGACGTTTTTACCGCCGAGGGAGACCTGAGCCGGGAACTGCCGGCGGCTCATCATCTCGTACACGGTGGAGCGAGACAGGCCGGTGGTGTAGAGCACTTCCGGCAGGCGAATAAAACGTTCGCGCGGGGTGTAACCGCCAGGAAGCACCGGCGACGGGGTAAATGGGGTGGGAGTGGAAACGGTCAACATAAAACGCTACCTCTTTGTGTCCGGCCAACGCTGGCCGGGACTGTGTGAACTTCGGTAGCGCCCTATTATGTGAATATTTACCGGGGTGGCAACAAGGCGTTGTTGTGTGATGGAACAGATTTTATGCTTACTTTTCAATCAAGTGGACAGCGTTGGCCGATACTGGCCTTTATTGGCATTTATTGACCTTTGTTGGCAAACCGGCCGGAAAGCCTGAACGATGAATGGACGGTTGATTAATAGGGAAAAACCGCCAAACACCGCTAGCCAGGGAAAAGGTCGTTTTGGGCCGGGTGAACAGTGGTGAACACTGGATGAAGAGTTTATAAAAAACTGTTCACCCTCTTATTTACTGATTTATCTATATTTTTTATTTAGGTGAACAGTAGTGAATAGTTTTAGGTAAAACTAAAAACGGCTTGATGGTTTTCTCATCAGTGCCCAAGGCTGTTGTCCTGGGGACAGTCCAACCGGGATGAATGGCGATGTTGTACGGCGGTCAGCAGAATAGCCTCACATTGACTGACACCGGAGACACGACCATGAGCACCACCGCCTTACCGAAATACATCACCGATAAACTGCAAGCCCTGCGCGACGCTCGCGCCGCCCACGACAAAAACTACCAGGCGTTGACCGACGTCGTAACCGGCATTGCCCGCTGCCACCAACAGAAGAAAGACACCGAAGTGCAGAGCCAGGAGGCAGAAAGCCAGTGGCGCACTCCGTTTCGCAAACTGTGCGGAGAAATGACGCCGGAACTGCAAGCGCAGCACCACAGTCGGATTTCCAAGCGGGAACTGGCGAAAGAGTTCGACGGCCTGATTGAGGAGATGGAGCTGGACAAAATGCAGTTTCACCTCAACTGCGGCGGCACAGCCCCGAAGGTGGTGAGCGCGCACAAAGACGCCCTCACGACCTTTGCGGCTCATGCGATGCATCAGGCAGTGGATGCGCTGAGCAAGGCGCTTATCAGCCCTGACGTTATCAAGGCGTGTGCACTGGCTTCACGGGCTTACGGCGTCTATGCGGACAATCCGATGAAAATGATTGAGCAACAGGTACTGGGCACGCTACAAGGCCGCATTCGCGCTACCATGGCTACACAAAATATCGACCACCCGGTGCTGAATGAGATTGGCCTGACGATACCGCAAGAAACCGGCGTATTGCGGGAACGACAAAGATGCCCGATGCGCCAGATGCAAGGGGTAACAGAATTAGCGGAAAAACGTCAATGCATGCAGCAGAAAGGGGCCAAATCATGATGCGCTGCCCGCTGTGCACTCATGCGTCCTATACACGAACCAGCCGCTATATCACGGAGCGGACGAAAGAGGCGTATTACCAATGTCAGAGCCTGACCTGTTCTTGCACATTCAAGACGGTGGAAAGCGTCGATAAAATCCTGTGCCAGCCGATACAAGCGCAACCGGTCGATGAGAACGCCTTGCCACCGCCGGAGAAACGGACGTTGAAGCGCTATCGCCGTTACAACAGCAATCCTACTCTGCACTAATCACACTCCGCCCCGCCGCTCTCGCCAGCATCGCGGGGCATTCTCCTTCCGCCTCACCCAAAACAGCCTTTTTCCTGGCTAGCCAGCCACAAATTGCGCGTGCATGCATAGGGTGCATGATTTTGCATGCAAGAAAATGCACATTTCATCCCCATCCGAGCCAGTACTGGCGCGGCCTGCGGTCTCTCATGCGGGTGCATGAAAAGCGACACAGAAAGCGCGCAGGCGAGGCGGGGGTAGCATTGCGCGCCAGGGGGTTTTAACGCTTTATTGGCTGTGAGACTGGCGAGCAAGGCCCGCGATAAAATCGGCGTACCACTGCAACATGTCACGACGCTTCTCAAGGTACTGAGCATGGTTGTAAGTGCCGCGAATGGCGTTCTTGTCCACGTGGGCGAGCTGCATCTCTATCCAGGCTGTATTGAAGTCCTGCTCATGCAAAATCGTGGACATCATGTGCCTGAAGCCGTGGCCGGTGAGTCGACCGTGATAGCCGATACGCTTAAGGAGCTGGTTGATACTCGCTTCGCTCATCGGCTTGTTGACGTCATTACGGCCCGGGAAAACATAGCGATAGTTGCCCGTATAGGTTCTCAGTTCATTCAGGATGGCCGCCGCCTGCGTCGATAACGGCACGAGATGATCCCGGCGCATTTTCATGCGCTCCTGCGGAATTTCCCAAAGCGCGTTATCCAGATCAAACTCATGCCATTGCGCCATGCGCAGCTCAATCCCCCTGACTCCGGTCAACATCAGTAACTTCGTCGCCAGCTGTACCAACCGACTGCCGGAGTGCATCTCCAGCGCCGCAAGAAAATCGGGGATTTCGTCAACGGATAAAAAAGGATAATGAGTAGATTTTGGGCTAATCAAAACGCTGGAGAGATCGGCGGCTGGGTTGAACTCCGCCCGCCCGGTTGCCGTGGCATATCGGAAGACCTCACCGCAGCGCTGTCTGACCTTACGCATTTTCTCAAGCGCCCCACGCGCCTCAATTTTGCGAAGCACTGTGAGTAGCTCAAGCGGCTTTATCGCCGAAATGGGATGCTGTCCCAGATAGGGGAAAATATCAATGTTGAACGCGTCCATGATATCGGCCGCATACCCTGCTGACCACGTCGCCAATTTGGACTGATGCCACTCCTTCGCGATCGCTTCAAAGGTGTTTGCATTCCCGTATAGCTGCGCCAGCTTTTTCTCTTTACGAACTGTGCTGGGGTTCTGCCCCTCAGCAACTAACTTTCTGGATTCATCGCGCTTTGACCGAGCATCGGCCAACGAAACGGCAGGATAGACGCCGAATGAAATCATCTTGGGCTTACCGGCAAAGCGATAACGAAAGCGCCAGCTCTTGCTGCCATTGGGTTCAACCAAAAGGGATAAGCCCAACCCATCACTCAACGTGTAAGGTTTAGGGGTGGGCTTAGCATTCCGGATTTGTAAGTTATTAAGTCGCATGTGTATAGAAATTCAAGACCGAACAGAAGTACACGCAATTCTACACACACCTGATATTGGATTCCACAGGACGGCGCCGGACAATCACGGACATAAAACCCAATCAATGCATTGTTATTTAATGTATTTTTGGATGATTACGGACGTTACAGGAAGAGAGGATGGTGCCGATAATAGGAGTCGAACCTACGACCTTCGCATTACGAATGCGCTGCTCTACCAACTGAGCTATATCGGCATCGAGCCGGGCCTGCGGGGCAAGCCGGAAGTGCGTTGAACAAGGTAGACCTGTGCACGAAATGAGTCAATAGCCGCCGGGGCGTTTGGTTGTTTTATCATCAGTGGCGATTTGAAGGTCGTACCACACGAGCATCAACGCGGCTCGTGCAGCTCCCGTCATTCACTCAAGGCGCTTCATACCGCCATATCTTGAAGGCCATATTTCCGCCGGCGCCAACTCCAATGCTTCAGCGATCAGCCTCTCCCCCTTTTGGCCAATGTCGAGCCAAAGCATTGCCTAACGTAGAAGATGCCAATCCGGCTTTTCTGGAAACAGCAGCCAAAGTCGTGCCCTTCTTCTTCAAAGCGGCGATGACGTCCGCCGGATGCCAATCTTGTTTATCCATCATGTTTAATCCTCCTGATTACCTTGCCTCGTAATTATCCCGTTTTGGGATAATTACGACAATCGCAGATATTCGATTTTGGGATATCACTCGCGGAAAACGTCATGACCTCAGTTTATTCAGCAGAATATCAATTGGTTATAAAAATACTTCGAGACGCTCGTATAGAAAAAGGCATCACTCAGGTCAAGTTAGCCGAAGCACTTGGCCGCCCACAATCCTTTATCGCTAAGGTTGAAAATGGCGAAAGGAAATTGGATGTCGTGGAATTTGCCTTGATCGCACGGTTACTGGATGTAAATACCGGGCCAATTATGGAACGCATTGGACGTAACGCTAGAAAGCTGAGATAAAGGGGAGCCCGCTTCTCAGATAAACGGATTCTCAGCTTAAGTTCTCTTCCCCAAAAACAATCAGGGCGCAGCACGCTGCGCCCTGACCTCTTTATGACCGCAATCCGGCCTTAGCTGCGCACCAGATCGTCGCCGTAGCCGATCCACTTGTAGGTGGTCAGCGCGTCCAGGCCCATCGGGCCGCGGGCGTGCAGTTTCTGGGTGCTCACCGCCACTTCCGCGCCCAGGCCGAATTGGCCGCCGTCGGTGAAGCGGGTGCTGGCGTTGACGTACACCGCCGAGGAGTCCACCGCGCGCACGAAATGCTCGGCGCTGCTCAGCGAGCGGGTGAGGATCGCGTCGGAGTGGTTGGTGCCGTGGGTGCGGATGTGGTCGATGGCCTGATCGATATCGTCCACCAGCAGCACGTTCAGATCCAGCGACAGCCATTCGTCGTCGTAATCTTCCGCGTTCACTGGCACCACCGTCGCCGGGCCGCCCTGCAGCAGCGGCAGCGCGTTTTCCGCCGCGTGCAGCGTCACGCCCGCCGCCGCCATTTTGGCGCTCAGCGCCGGCAGGAACTCGGCGGCGATGCTGCGGTTCACCAGCAGCGTCTCCAGCGAGTTACAGGCGCTGGGGCGCTGGATCTTGGCGTTTTCAATCACCGTCAGCGCCTTGTCGAAATCGACGTCGGCATCCACGTAGGTGTGGCACACACCGATGCCGCCGGTGATCACCGGGATGGTCGATTGCTCGCGGCACAGCTTGTGCAGGCCGGCGCCGCCGCGCGGGATCAGCATGTCGACATAGCGGTCCAGGCGCAGCAGTTCGTTCACCAGCGCGCGATCCGGGCTGTCGATCGCCTGCACCGCCGCAGCCGGCAGGCCGCACTGTTCCAGCGCCTGCTGGATCACTTTCACCGTCGCCTGGTTGGTGTTGTGCGTCTCTTTACCGCCGCGCAGGATCACCGCATTACCGGTTTTCAGGCACAGGCTGGCGACGTCGATGGTGACGTTCGGCCGCGCCTCGTAAATCACGCCGATCACGCCGAGCGGCACCCGGCGGCGCTCCAGCTTCAGCCCGCTGTCCAGCAGGTTGCCGTCCAGCACATGGCCGACCGGATCGTTCAGGCGGCACACCTGGCGCACGTCGTTGGCGATCGCCGCCAGCCGCGCCGGAGTCAGCAGCAGGCGATCGAGCAGCGCTTCGCTCATGCCGGTGGCGCGCGCCTGCGCCATGTCTTGTTCGTTCGCCAGCAGGATCGCTTCGCTGTTGGCTTCCAGACTGTCGGCCATTACCGACAGCACCTGATTCTTCTTCGCCGTGCTCAGCACCGCCAGCTGCCAGGAGGCCTGCTTGGCGGTCTTCCCCATCTGCTCCAGCATGCTCACTCCTTAACTGACAATCATATCGTCGCGGTGCACTGCCACCGGACCGTATTCATAACCGAGGATTTCGGTGATTTCCTGCGAGTGGTGCCCGGCGATCATGCGCATCGCATCGCTGTTGTAGCGGCTGACGCCATGCGCCAGATCGCGCCCCGCCAGGTTGCGGATGCGGATCACTTCGCCGCGCGAGAAGTCGCCCTTCACTTCGCGGATGCCTTTCGGCAGCAGCGAGCTGCCGCGCGCCATCATCGCTTCCACCGCGCCGTCATCGACGGTGATCTCACCGGCCGGCGGCGCGCCAAAGATCCAGCGCTTGCGGTTTTCCAGCGGGGTTTCCAGCGCGTGGAAACGGGTGCCTACCGGTTTGCCCTCGATCACGTCCGCCACCACGCCCGGCTTGCTGCCGGCGGCGATCACCACGTCGATGCCGGCGCGGCAGGCCACGTCGGCCGCCTGCAGCTTGGTGCCCATGCCGCCGGTGCCCAGACCGGAGACGCTGTCGCCGGCGATGGCGCGCAGCGCGTCGTCGATGCCGTGCACTTCACGGATCAGTTCGGCCTGCGGGTTGTTGCGCGGATCGGCGGTGTAGAGGCCCTGCTGATCGGTCAGCAGCAGCAGTTTGTCGGCCCCGGCCAGAATGGCCGCCAGCGCCGACAGGTTATCGTTGTCGCCCACTTTGATTTCGGCGGTGGCGACGGCGTCGTTCTCATTGATTACCGGCACGATGCGGTTGTCCAGCAGCGCCGTCATGGTGTCGCGCGCGTTAAGGAAGCGCTCGCGGTCTTCCAGATCGGCGCGCGTCAGCAGCATCTGCCCGACGTGGATGCCGTAAATGGAGAACAGCTGTTCCCACAGCTGGATCAGCCGGCTCTGCCCCACCGCCGCCAGCAGCTGCTTGGAGGCGATGGTGGCGGGCAGCTCGGGGTAGCCCAGGTGTTCGCGCCCGGCGGCGATGGCGCCGGAGGTGACGATGACGATGCGGTGGCCCGCGGCGTGTTGCTGCGCGCACTGGCGCACCAATTCGACGATGTGGGCGCGGTTCAGACGCAGCGATCCGCCGGTCAACACGCTGGTGCCCAATTTCACAACCAATGTCTGGCTGCCGTTCATAGTATTTCTGCCGTGTGTAATGATGAGAAGAAGAGTGCAAAGGTCTTTGTAACAGGAGAGACGCGTTATGCCAACAGGCACAACGCGAAATCAGCACAATACGTGGTCAAACGGGGTCAGGCGGAGAGTTTGATCAGTTTTTCTTTGAAATCGTCGGCGGGTTCCAGCCCCAGCTCCATGGTCGCCAGCAGCTCGCCCAGGCGGCGATGGAAGTCGCGCAGGGTGTCTTCCAGCTTGGCGTTCACTTCATCATCCTTAATGTTTTGCGCCGTCCAGTCGCCTTCCTTGTCGAACAGGCCGAATTGGTACGAATAGGTGAAGCGCGCCTCTTCCGCCTGCAGCTCCATCCACCAGCCCCAGAACTCGCGCTTCTCCGGAGCGGGCTTTACATTGACGCAGACGGCCAAACAATCAAAGAAAAAACGGTCGTTTTCACATTGCCCTTCACGCAGGTACGGCCCCAAGCTGGCAAAACGTTTCATTAGTCGGCTTTTAGGGTGACCACTCGGTAACGTCATTCTCTCACCTCCTCAATGTAGACCACTCTTTTTAACAAACTGTTAAAATTTAGCAACTAATTAACGCATTTTGTCCCTCAGCCAACCGGACATCTGCAGCAACGCCCGGTGGAAGCTGTCGTAGACCGGGGTGCGCGGGATGGCGACCAGCTTGCCGCTCACCGAGGAGGTGACGATCAGCTGCGACTCCTCTTTCGGGCTGAGCGTATCGCGCTCCCAGTAGCCGGAGATCATCGGCGTCGGGCAGCGGCGCCCCAGCAGCCCCTGCATTTTCAGCGAGTAGCTGTTCAGCTCCACCTTCAGCACGTTGTCCGAGGCGTTAGCCATGCCCATGCGGCTCGCCAGCACGTCCATATACATGTCCGGCACGTTCAACTGGGTGCTGCTGTCGCACAGCAGGCGATGCACCACCGGCCCCAGGCAGGCTACGCCGCGCAGCCGCTGCGGCTCCAGGTAGGCCAATCGCACCGCCACGTTGGCGCCGAAGCGGAAGCCGAAGGCGCTCACCCGCTGATGATCCACCCACGGCACCGAGGCCAGCTGGATCAACACCTGCTGGTGCAGGTAGCTGGAGTCCTGCGTCAGCTTCCATTTGCAGGAAGAACCGATCGACGGCATGTCGAGCGTCAGCATGGCGATGCCGTGCGGCGCCAGGTAGTCGCGGAACAGGCGATGATAGTCGGTCTGCAGCGTATCGAGGCTGCCGCACATCAGCACCGTCGGGAACGGCGCTTCGCCCTTCTCCGGCATGTGCAGGAACCCGGTGACGCTGCCGCCGCCTTCGATGCGAAACTCCAGCTCTTTCAGCTGATACGGCAGCAGCAGCGCCGCCTCTTCGTACGCGCGGTTAGCCAGCATCTCCGCCTGTTCGGCCAGTTCGTCGCCCTTCAGGTGCGGGTAGCCGGCGATGCTGTACAGGCTCGCGGCCTTCAGCCAGTATTCGCCGCCGAGCAGCGGATCCTGCTGCTCCGTCGCCCGCTGTTGCCACTGCATGCCCTGATGGATCCACTCGTAGATCCAGTTGCCGTTGCGGTAGCCCACCACGGTATCCAGCCGCTGCGGGTTGCTGCGCTCGGCGTCGGAGGCGGCGATGCGCGCCAGCACTTCGTGGATTTCGATCGGGCTGACGCCGCGCCAGGCCCACAGCAGCGGGTTCAGCATGCGGTACCAGCTGCCGGTGGTGTCGCCTTCCAATGCGGAATGCATGGCGGCGCTCACTTTGTTGCGCGCGCGCAGCACTAGCGTCGAGGTTTCAGGGTGTTTGAATTTGGGCTTGAAAAGAATTTCAGAAAGGTTGGCCTGTGCCATGGTAACAACAGCCTCCGTAAATCTGGCGATAGGCCGCAACAGGCCTACTTAACTGGAGGTAGTGTACCTAACTCTGGCGGGATAAACCAAGATAACGCAAACGCCCGGCATAACCGGGCGTCAGGCGGCTGACAAAGGAGGAAAAAACGTGGTTTTTCCTCCTTTGTGGTCAACGGCCGAAAATCAATAAATTGATTTTCCTTATTTTTTATATCTTGTCTTCGGTAAGCCTGACAACGCCATCACGTTTATCCTTAAACAAACGCCCGGCATAACCGGGCGTTGACTTGGAACTGGCTGGGCTTAGCGGCCGCCGATAGGGGGAACGAAGCTGACGCCCATGTCCCACGGCTGTTCGATCCAGGTATCCTGCGGGATGTCGATCACATAGTCGTCCACCAGCGGACGGCCCGCCGGCTTGGCGAAGATGGTGACGAAATGCGCTTTCGGGTACATGTCGCGGATCGCTTTTGCGGTGCCGCCGGTATCCACCAGATCGTCCACTACGATGAAGCCTTCACCGTCGCCTTCGGCGCGCTTGAGCACTTTCATTTCGCGCTGGTTGTCATGGTCGTAGCTGGAAATGCAGACGGTATCCACATAGCGAATGCCCAGTTCGCGCGCCAGCAGGCCCGCCGGCACCAGGCCGCCGCGGCTGACGGCAATGATGCCGGTCCATTTGTCGGCAGGCAGCAGGCGGTGCGCCAGCTTGCGTGCATGTATTTGCAGCATATCCCAGGTAACAACGTATTTTTCGCTCATAGAATCGTGTCCCAGCCGGCTGGTGAAGCGGCTTACTTTATAGTTCAGGGGAAAAAAGGTTGCGCGAGATTATAGAGACTGGCCGCGTTGAATTCCAGCTGTACCGAGGAAAACCTCGCGATTTCCGCCGCGCGGCTTTTCGGTGATTGATGCTGAAAAAGCGAACGTTCCCGCCGCGAAGCCGTGTGATCAAGCGCTTAAACCGCACAATACGGGGCGCGCGCCGCCGGAAATAAAGTGATATTCTCTAACTATCGTGCCACGACGCACAGATACCCGCTCACCTCAACCGCGCGGCACGCCCGTCCTGTCGGAGCCTGCCGTCACAGGAGACTTATAGTGTCTGAATTGTCTCAGCTTTCGCCACAGCCGCTGTGGGATATTTTCGCCAAGATCTGTTCTATCCCGCACCCTTCTTATCATGAAGAAGCGCTGGCGCAGCACATCCTCACCTGGGCCAAAGAGAAGAACCTGCACGCCGAGCGCGATCAGGTCGGCAATATCCTGCTGCGCAAACCGGCCACCAAAGGCATGGAAAACCGCAAGCCGGTGGCGCTGCAGGCGCACCTGGACATGGTGCCGCAAAAGAATAACGACACCGTGCACGACTTCGCCAAGGATCCGATCCAGCCTTATATCGCCGGCGAGTGGGTGAAAGCGCGCGGCACCACGCTGGGTGCCGACAACGGCATCGGCATGGCCTCCGCCCTGGCGGTGCTGGCCGATGACAGCGTTGAGCACGGCCCGCTGGAAGTGCTGCTGACCATGACCGAAGAAGCCGGCATGGACGGCGCCTTCGGGCTGCAGCCAAACTGGCTGCAGGCAGACATCCTGATCAATACCGATTCCGAAGAAGAAGGCGAAATCTACATGGGTTGCGCCGGCGGTATCGACTTCATCACCACCCTGCCGCTGCAGCGCGAAGCGGTGCCGGCCGGTTATCAAACCCTGAAGCTGACCCTCAAGGGCCTGAAAGGCGGCCACTCCGGCGCCGAGATCCACGTCGGGCTGGGCAACGCCAACAAACTGCTGGCGCGCTTCCTGTTCGCCCATGCGGCGGCGCTGAACCTGCGCGTGCTGGATCTGAACGGGGGCACCCTGCGCAACGCCATTCCGCGTGAAGCCTCCGCGGTGGTTGCGGTGCCGGCGGAAAAAGCCGACGCGCTGAAAGCGCTGAGCCAGGAGTTCCTGGCGGTGCTGCAGAACGAACTCTCCGCCAAAGAGAAGAACATCACCGTGCTGCTGGAGCCGGCCACCAGCGCTTCGCAGGCACTGAGCGCCGACAGCCAGCAACGCTTCCTGGCGCTGCTGAACGGCACGCCGAACGGCGTGATCCGCATGAGCGACGCGGTCAAAGGCGTAGTGGAAACCTCGCTGAACGTCGGCGTGGTCACCACCAGCGAAAACGAAGCGGAAATCATCTGCCTGATCCGCTCTCTGATCGACAGCGGCAAAGATTACGTGGTCGAGATGCTGACCGCACTGGGCCAGCTGGCCGGCGCCAAGGTGGCGCCGAAGGGCGGCTACCCGGGCTGGCAGCCGGACGCTGACTCGCCGGTGATGCACCTGGTGCGCGAGCTGTATCAGGATCTGTTCAACAAGACGCCGAACATCATGGTGATCCACGCCGGCCTGGAATGCGGTCTGTTCAAAAAGCCGTATCCAAACATGGACATGGTATCGATCGGGCCAACCATCACCGGCCCGCACTCGCCGGATGAGCAGGTGCATATCGAAAGCGTCGGTCTGTACTGGAAGCTGCTGACCTCGCTGCTGAAAGCGATCCCTGAGCGCGCGTAATCTGCGCGCTTAACGCAAAAAGCCGGCGATCGCCGGCTTTTTTATTCCCAAGGCAGCGCCAGCTGCCGCTCCAGCTGCGGATCGAGCAGCGTCACATGCAGCCCCACCAGCCGCACGCCGCGCCCTTCACGCCGTTCGCGCCACGCCTGCCGCGCCACCGCCAGCAAATCCTGCCGGTTCAGCACCGGGAACACGTGCTCCTGGGTGGTTTGCTGAAAATCCTGAAACTTCAGCTTCACGCCCTGCCGGGCGATGTGCAGATCCGGCTTCACCTTACGCAGCCGCATCTCCAGCTCGGGGTAGAGTTTGTCGATAATCAGCGTTTCGCAGTCTTCCCAATCGTGAATGTCTTCCGCCAGCGTGCGCTCCACGCCCACCGATTTACGCAGCCGCTCCGCCGAGATTTCGCGCCGGTCGATGCCCTGACACCGCTCCCACAGCACCCGGCCGAACTTGCCGAAGCGCTTGAGCAGCTGCGCCAAATCGTATTGCTGCACGTCGGCGCAGGTGATAAGCCCCACTTCCTCCAGCCGTTTGGCGGTCACCTTGCCGACGCCGGGGATTTTGCTGAGCGGCAGCTGCTGCAAAAACGCCGGCACCTGCGCCGGGGTGATCACGTATTGCCCATTCGGCTTGTTCATCTCGGAAGCGATTTTGGCGAGAAACTTGATCGGCGCGACGCCGGCCGACGCGGTGAGATTCAGCTCATCGGCGATCGCCTGACGGATCTCCTGAGCGATCAGCGTCGCCGAGCCGTTGCATTGCGGGCTGTCGGTCACGTCGAGATAGGCTTCATCGAGCGACAGCGGCTCGATCAACGGGGTATAGCGGGCGAAGATTTCACGGATATGCAGCGAAGCCTCTTTGTAGGCCGCCATGCGCCCCGGCAGCAGGGTGAGATGCGGACACAGCTTGAGCGCCATCGCCGTGGACATGGCGCTATGCACGCCGTAGCGCCGCGCCGGGTAGTTGGCGGTGCTGATCACCCCGCGCCGATCGGCGCTGCCGCCAATCGCCAGCGGGATATCGCGCAGGCTGGGATCGTCGCGCATTTCCACCGCCGCGAAGAAGCAGTCCATATCGACATGAATGATTTTACGCATCGCACCCTCCAGTAACACTGTATAAGTATACAGTCATATACCAAAAGCTCAAGGCCGCAGGCTTCGATGAAAGCGCCGTTTCCGCCAGATATTTCCGCGTTGTTAAAAAAGCTTAATTTTTCAATAGTATGATTTCCGCCATCCCGTGCGGCTCACCACAACGATAACGACAAGGTACTCTACATGAACAGATTTTCTCATTGGCTGCTGGCTTCCGCGCTGTCGCTGAGCGCGCTGGCGGCCAGCGCCGCCGGTCACGCGCCGGCGATCGTCGCCCATCGCGGCGGCACCGCCGATGCGCCGGAAAACACCCGCATCGCCATCGAAACCGCGCTGAAAAACGGTGCCGACGCCGTTTGGATCACCCTGCAAGCATCCAAAGACGGCGTCATCGTGCTGTATCGCCCCTCGGATCTGAAGGCGCTGACCAACCGGCAGGGCCCGGTTTCTGCGTATACCGCCGCGCAATTGGCCGAGACCGATGCCGGCTGGACCTTCGCCAAAGGCGATGCGCATCCGTTCCGCGGCCAGGGCATCGGCATTCCGCGGCTGGACGAGGTGCTAAAGGCGTTTCCGCACGTCACCTTCTATCTGGACATCAAATCCCCGGACGCCGATCCGGCGCAGTTTGGCCAGGCGCTGCTGGCGACGCTGGAAAGCACCGACAGCCTGAACCGCACCCGCGTTTACTCTACCGATGCCAAATACCTGCAGGCGCTGCCGCCGGCCGTCCCGCGCTTTGAAAGCCGCGACGAGACCCGCACGCTGCTGGCCAACGTCACCATGGCGCACCAGTGCGATGTCAAACCGGACAACCGACAGCCGCGCTGGTATGGGCTGGAGCTGAAGCGCGAGGTGGAAGTGGTAGAGAAGTACACCCTCGGCGAAGGGCGCTCGAAGGCGTTTCTGACCTGGGATAAAGAGTCGATGGATTGTTTCCGCTCGCAGGGCCCGGCGCACATCATTCTGTTCGGCGTCAACACGCCGCAGGAGTATCAGCAGGCGCTGGCGCTGGGTGCCGACGGCGTGATGGTCAACTCGCCGGCCGAGGCGAAAAGCTTCCGCAAGGCGAAATAAATAACCGGCTACGGCATAAGGCGGTTCGACATCCCACCTTATGCCCTTATGGCTTTCAACATCCGTTAGTGAGCAGAAACTACCTGGATGATGCCATTTTCATTGCGAACACTAAACCCAGCGCCGAATAGCCGGGCGGCAGGCTCAAGACCTTTATTTCGTTTATCCGGCGACAACAGCGTCACCGATACCCCATAAGACTTCCCGTCTTCGAATTTATAATTATCGTCGGGAATACACGTAGCTGCGGTGACCGCAGGCATCTCGTTATCCGTGAAGTGCTTGCCGAAGATAGCGTTGGCGTTGCCGATTTCTTCGATAATAACGCCGGCCAACCGCTCGTCCCCTTCAGGTTGAACCCGCACACAAACGTGGTTATCAACGACAGTGGCGTTGGCCAAGTAGTTTTTTGGCCTCGGATCGTTCATGTGCATACAGCCGGCGAGCAGCAAAGCCAGAGTTCCAACCAAAATAATGCGGTTCATCCTGTTACCTCTGCTTAAGAAACTGAGAAAGCGTATATTCGTATTTTCTGGCGATCGTTTTATCCGTTACGCCCTGAAAATTCACGCCATTGTTAATCGCGCCCAGCCAAACGTTCATGCGCCTTTCGGCAAGGCCCCAAATAAAAAAACCCGGCCAAGGCCGGGTTTTCGCTTCGCTACAGAATGCGGTGCTTGTCCAACTGCTCGCGCCGCTGCGCCGCTTTGGCTTCGCGCTTTTTGCGCGCATCGCACGGCTCCGGGCAGTCGCAGACTTTCTCCATGCCCAGCGCGGTGATGCCGCCGCAGCTGCCCTGCAGGCTTTTGCGTTTGAACACGTAACCCAGCGACATCCCGCCGACGATCAGCAGGAACAACACGAAGGTAGCGGCGAATACCGTCAACATAGCAACCTCACGAACGCTTTTTCAGATAGGGTTTGAACGCGTCCGAATAACGCTCCTCAAACCCGTCGGCGGTTTTCACGATCATGAACACCGGGATACCGAGCAGGTTGGCCAGCGCCATGCCGCGCTCCGGCCCCATCACGTTCAGGCCGGTGGACAGGCCGTCGGCGGTCATGCAGGTCGGGCTCAGCACGGTGATCGACACCAGCCGATGATGGATCGGCCGCCCGGTGACCGGATCGATGGTGTGCGAATAGCGCACCCCGTCCTGCTCGAAGTAGTTGCGATAGTCACCCGAGGTGGCGATCGACATCTCCCCCGGCTGGATCACCAGCTGCGCCTGCTGCTGCGCGCCGGCGGTCGGGCGCTCGATGGCGATGCGCCACGGCTTTTGCTCGCCGTTGCGCCCGCGGGTACGAACTTCACCGCCGATATCCACCATGTAGTCTTTCACGTGTTGCGATTGCAGATACTCCGCCACCACGTCCACGCCGTATCCTTTGGCAATCGAAGACAGGTCGACATACAGCTCGGGGATGCTTTTCACCAGCGCGCTGCCCTGCACCGCCAGTTTATCGGCGCCGGTCCAGGCGCGGCGGTGCTCCAGTTCCGCCTCGCTCGGCACTTTGTCCGGCCGCCCTTCCGGGCCGAAACCCCATAGGTTGACCAGCGGCCCGACGGTCACGTCCAGCGCGCCATCGGTGACGCGGTTGATGCGCAGCGCTTCGCGCACCACTTCGGCGGTGGCCGGCGAAACCGGGAACGGCCGGTCAATGTCGCGGCTGGCGTTGAAGCGGCTTAGCTCGGAATCCGGCCGGTAGGTGGACATCTGATCGTTCACCTGTTCCAGCCGTTTGTCGATCTCCGCCTGCATCTCGCGCGCCGACGGCGTATCGTCGCCGGTCACGTAACGGATCGAATACGAGGTGCCCATGGTTTTACCCGTCAGATCCACCTGTTCCGGCCCGCAACCGGTCAGCAGCAGGGTGGCGCTCAGCGCCACGCCCGTCAGCCAGTTCTTCATCGCCAATGCGCGCAATTTAGCCACCAAAGTCATCCAGCATGATATTTTCGTCTTCGACGCCCAGATCTTTGAGCATCTTGATCACCGCGGCGTTCATCATCGGCGGCCCGCACATGTAAAACTCGCAGTCTTCCGGCGCCGGGTGGTTCTTCAGGTAGTTCTCCAGCAGAACATTATGGATAAAGCCGGTGTAGCCGGTCCAGTTATCTTCCGGTTGCGGATCCGACAGCGCCACGTGCCAGGTGAAGTTTTCGTTCTCCGCCTGCAGCTGGTTGAAGTCGTCTTCATAGAACATCTCACGCAGCGAACGCGCGCCGTACCAGAAAGTGATCTTGCGCTTCGAGTTCAGACGCTTGAGCTGATCGAAAATGTGTGAGCGCATCGGCGCCATGCCCGCGCCGCCGCCGATAAAGATCATTTCGGCGTCGGTGTCCTTGGCGAAGAACTCGCCGAACGGCCCGGAGATGGTTACCTTATCGCCCGGCTTCAGCGACCAGATATAGGAAGACATGATGCCCGGCGGCACGTCCGGATTGTTCGGCGGCGGCGTGGCGATACGCACGTTGAGCATGATGATGCCCTTCTCTTCCGGGTAGTTGGCCATCGAGTAGGCGCGCACCGTGGTGTCGTTCACCGTCGAACGGTAGCGGAACAGGTTGAACTTGTCCCAGTCGCCGCGATACTCCTGCGGCACGTCGAAGTCGGCGTAGCTGATGTCGTGCGCCGGCGCTTCGATCTGGATGAAACCGCCCGCGCGGAACGGCACGTCTTCGCCATCGGGGATCTTCAGCTTCAGCTCTTTGATAAAGGTGGCTTTGTTATCGTTGGAGATAACTTCGCATTCCCATTTCTTCACGCCGAAGATCTCTTCCGGCAGCTCGATCTTCAGGTTCTGCTTCACGTTCACCTGGCACGCCAGGCGGCAACCCTCTTTCGCTTCGCGCTTGTTGATGTGCGAGAGCTCGGTCGGCAGGATATCGCCGCCGCCCTCTTTGATCACCACCCGGCACTGGCCGCAGGAGCCGCCGCCGCCGCAGGCCGAGGAGACGAAGATCCCTTGGCTGGAGAGCACGTTGAGCAGCTTGTCGCCCGCCGGCGCATGGAAGCTCTTATCCAGATCGCCGTTGATTTCCACCGCGATGTCGCCGGTGTTCACCAGCTTCGATTTGGCGAACAGGATCAGCAACACCAGCACCATCACGATGGCGGTGAACATCGCTACGCCTAAAATAATTTCCATAAATTCTTCCCGCCTTTACAACTGAACACCGGAGAAGGACATGAAGCCCAGCGCCATCAGTCCGGTGGTGATAAAGGTAATGCCCAGGCCGCGCAGCCCTGCCGGCACGTTGGCATACTTGAGTTTTTCGCGGATCCCCGCCATGGCGACGATCGCCAGCATCCAGCCGGTGCCGGAACCGATGCCGTACACCACCGATTCGGCGAAGTTGTAGTCGCGCTGCACCATGAAGGACACGCCGCCGAAGATGGCGCAGTTCACGGTGATGAGCGGCAGGAAGATGCCGAGCGCGTTATACAGCGACGGGAAGAAACGATCGAGGATCATCTCCAGAATCTGCACCAGCGCCGCGATCACGCCGATGAAGGTGATGAAGTTGAGGAAGCTCAGATCGACGCCTTCCACCAGCGCACCGTCGCGCAGGATCAGGTTGTAGACCAGGTTGTTCACCGGCACCGAAATGCCGAGCACGATGGTCACCGCGATGCCCAGGCCAAAGGCGGTCGAGACCTTCTTCGACACCGCCAGGAAGGTACACATCCCGAGGAAGAACGCCAGCGCCATGTTCTCGACGAACACCGCGCGCACAAACAGGCTGATATAGTGTTCCATCGGCCTTTACTCCTTTTCGATCTGCGCCGGCTTCAGAGTGCGCAGCACCCAGATCAGCAGGCCGATGATGAAGAACGCGCTCGGCGCCAGCAGGAACAGGCCGTTCGGCTGATACCAGCCGCCGTTCTGCACCGTTTCCAACACCGGCACGCCAAACAGCTTACCGGAGCCGATCAGCTCGCGCAGGAAACCGACCAGCACCAGGATCACCCCGTAGCCCAGCCCGTTGCCGATGCCATCCATAAAGCTCTCGATCGGCGGCGACTTCATGGCGTAGGCCTCGGCGCGCCCCATCACGATGCAGTTGGTGATGATAAGGCCGACGAACACCGACAGCTGCTTGGAGATCTCGAACGCATAGGCGCGCAGCAACTGATCGACCACGATCACCAGCGAGGCGATGATCGCCATCTGCACGATGATGCGCACGCTGTTGGGAATATGGTGACGGATCAGCGAGATGAAGAAGCTGGAGAACGCGGTCACCAGCGTCACCGCAATGGTCATCACCACCGCCGTCTCCAGCTTGGTGGTCACCGCCAGC
Source organism: Serratia nematodiphila DZ0503SBS1 (assembly GCF_000738675.1). NCBI lineage: Bacteria > Pseudomonadati > Pseudomonadota > Gammaproteobacteria > Enterobacterales > Yersiniaceae > Serratia > Serratia nematodiphila. The sequence continues at coordinate 728,946 of NZ_JPUX01000002.1, forward strand.
GCCGAACAGACGCCCAGCACCTGCAGGGCGATCGGGTTATTGTCGAACAGCGGCCCCAGCAGGACCCGCTTTATTTCTTTGGAATCAGCCATTTTTCAGCGCTCCTTCACGAACTTTTTTCAGGAACGGGCCGAAGCCGTGCTCGCCCAACCAGAAATCAAACGTATGCTGCACGCCGTTGGAGGTCAGCGTGGCGCCGGACAGGCCATCCACCCCGTGTACGTCCCCCTGACGCGCACCGCCTTTCACCACGCGGAGCGCCGGCTGGCCGTTGTCGTCGAACAGCTGCTTGCCGACCCACTGCTGGCGCCAGGACGGGTTCTCGACCTCACCGCCCAGCCCCGGGGTTTCCCCCTGGTCGTAGTAGGTGATGCCCTTGACCGTATTGCCATCGTTATCCAGCGCCACGAAGGCGTACATCATCGACCACAGGCCGGTGCCGTATACCGGCAGTACAATCTTGTTCACCTGGCCGCTTTCATCGCGCACCAGATAGATTTCCGCCTGGTTGCTGCGGCGCTTGATGCCGGCCGGATCGTCGCCCGCCGCCAGCGCCACGCTTTTGGCGTCGTCGCGTAGCGCGGCGCCCAGATCGAACGCCGCCGCCTTGCCGGCGACAAACTCGCCGCTGTTCAGATCCACCAGGCGCGGTTCGATGCGCTCGCTGTACAGGCGCTTGACCTGCTCGCTCTCCATTTTCGGCTGCAACAGGCCGGCTACGTCGAGAATATTGCGCTGCTTGTCGAGCAGCTTTCGCTCCTGCTGTTTGGACTTCAGGCCGACGGCGGAGCCCGCCACCACCACTGAACACACCAGACACAGCAGCAGCACTACCAGCAGCGTTTTACCGATGCCGTCATTTTTCGCTTCATTCGCCACGGGCTTTTCTCCGCTTGATGTTGGCCTGCACCACCAGGTAATCGAACAGCGGCGCGAACAGGTTGGCGAACAGGATCGCCAGCATCATGCCTTCCGGATAGGCGGGGTTGACCACCCTAATCAGCACGCACATCACGCCAATCAGAATGCCGTACCACCATTTCCCCTTATTGGTGAAGGAGGCGGAAACCGGGTCGGTCGCCATAAAGATCATGCCGAAGGCGAAGCCGCCCAGCACCAGATGCCAGTACCACGGCATGGCGAACATCGGGTTGGTATCGGAACCGATGGCGTTGAACAGCATGGCGGAAGCCACCATGCCGAGCATTACCCCGGCGACGATGCGCCAGGAGGCCACGCGGCCGAACAGGATAATCGCCCCGCCGATCAGGATCATCAGCGTGGACACCTCACCGATCGAGCCGGGAATGTTGCCGAGGAAAGCGTCCATCCAGCTGATGGACTGGCCGGTGGCTACGTTGCTCAGACTGTGCGCCCCGCCCGCGCTCCACTGCGCCAGCGGCGTCGCGCCGGAGAAACCGTCCGCGGAAGTCCACACCAGATCGCCGGAGATCTGCGCCGGATAGGCGAAGAACAGGAAGGCGCGGCCGGCCAGCGCCGGGTTGAGGAAGTTGCGCCCGGTGCCGCCGAAGATCTCTTTGGCCACCACCACGCCGAAGGTGATGCCCAGCGCGGCCTGCCACAGCGGCAGGGTCGGCGGCACGATCAGCGCGAACAGGATAGAGGTGACAAAGAAACCTTCGTTGACCTCATGCTTGCGGATAATGGCGAACAGCACTTCCCAGAAGCCGCCGACGACGAACACCACGGCGTAGATCGGCAGGAAGTAACAGGCGCCCAGCACCATTTTGCTGACCCAGCCGGCGTCGGCCGCCAGCGAGGCGCCGAGCCACTGCGCCAGGCGATAATGCCAGTCGCCCGCCAACACCTGTTGCAGCGCGTCGCCGCTGTACAGATGGTGCAGCGCCGGGATCGCCTGCTGGCCGACGTTGTACATGCCCCAGAACATCGCCGGGAACACCGCCAGCCACACCAGGATCATCATGCGTTTCAAATCGATGGCGTCGCGCACGTGCGAAGCGCCGCGCGTCACCGTGCCGGGGGTGTAAAACACCGTGGTGGTCGCTTCATACAGCGGGTACCACTTTTCCAGTTTGCCGCCCGGCGTGAAGTGATGCTCTATCTTCTCGAAATAATTCTTCAGGCCCATCGGTTATCCTTCCTGCTCAATCTTGGTCAGCACCTCGCGCAGCACCGGCGCGTACTCATACTTGCCGGGGCAAACGAAGGTGCACAGCGCCAGATCTTCCTCGTCCAGCTCCAGACAACCCAGCGCCTGCGCGCTGTCGCTGTCGCCCGCCAGCAGATCGCGCAGCAGCAGCGTCGGCAAAATATCCAGCGGCATCACCCGCTCGTAGTTGCCGATCGGCACCATGGCGCGCTCGCCGCCGTTGGTGGTGGTTGAGAAGGCGAACAGTTTGTTCTTCAGGAAGTGGCCCAGCGTGGTGCGGGTAATGGAAAACTTGTTCGGCGAGGGCACGATCCAACCGAACAGCTCTTTGTCGCGCCCTTCTTCCAGCACCGACACCTGCGAGTGGAAGCGGCCGAGCCAGGCGTTCGGCCCGGCGGCGTGCATGCCGTTCAGCACCGAACCGGAGATCACCCGATTCTCGCCGCCTTTCAGGCGGCCGGCGGTCAGCTCATCGAGGCTGGCCCCCAGGCGGGTGCGCAGCAGCGCCGGCTGCGCCACCTGCGGCCCGGCCAGCGCCACCACACGGCGGGTATCGAGCTTGCCGGTGGTGAACAGCGTGCCTATGGCGATCACGTCCTGGTAACCGATGTGCCAAACGGTTTTCTTCAGGCTGACCGGTTCAAGGAAGTGAATGTGGGTGCCCGCCAGCCCGGCGGGATGCGGGCCGGCAAATTCGCTGTAGGCGATCTGCGGGCCGCTCTGCTGGCCAACCGAGGCGCCGGCGGCATGGCACACGTGCACCTTGCCCGCCGTCAGGCGCGCCAGCACCACCAGCCCGGCGTTGAACGCCGCCTGCTGTTCGGCGATGATCACCTGCGGATCGGCGGCCAACGGTTGGGTATCCATCGCGGTGACGAAAATGGCGCGCGGCTCGCTGCCGGGGCTCGGCGTTTTGCTGAACGGGCGGGTGCGCAGCGCGGTCCACAGGCCGCTGGCGATCAGTTCGCTTTCGACCTGTTCACGCGGCAGCTGGCTCAGTTCACCCAGCGGGTAGTGCGCGAACTCGAGCTGATCGTCGCCGCCGTTTTCCAGCGCAATCACCACCGATTGCAATACGCGCCGCTCGCCGCGGTTAATCGCGGCGATGCGGCCGCTGGCGGGTGCCGTGAAGAAAACCCCGGGGTTTTTCTTGTCTTCGAACAACGCCTGGCCTTTCTTAACGGTATCGCCTTCCTGCACCAGCATGGAGGGGCGCATTCCGACATACTCTTCCCCAAGCAGGGCGACATGCTGAATGTTCGGGCCATCTTGGATCGCCTGAACCGGAACCCCGGCTATCGGCAGATCTAACCCTTTTCTGATCTTAATCATAGGATTTATACGATGTAGTTTGGTTTACACGTCTGCCCGGCCCCAGAGGCGGGTGCGGGCGATGCCAGGATTGCCGGGCAGTGCGCACGACGGCACGCCCAACATGAACTTTCTCGCAGTGAATATATGGGGTAACGCGCATTCCCTTGATTCCCCCCCTCTCCGTTATTTGCGTGACAATCGATGTGTTAACGGCCTGTAGCCAAATAACCATCGAAACGGCCGGGTTATATGCCATAACCCCCGCCGCTTCAATCGCTACCGCGCGTTAAATTGAAGAGAGAATATTAACATTGTTCGCAACATTGTTCTGCGTTCCGTCGTGACTTGGGTCAAGCAAACGCAATTAAATTTCGCCTGTTTTTCACTACTTATCGTTAAAATCTGCCGGTCATTTCACTTTTATCGAGCTTTGTCGTTTTTTTATACATATCACGTATTGCTAAAAATAAACGCGCTGGTAATCTGGCGGTGTTTTGCAGCAGTAAAAACAATAATCAGTGGCATGCTGGCCAGGTTGATTGCGCCGGCAGATAAATATAAGCAGGAATTATAATGAGCAAAATCGCGCTGTTGTTTGCGATGCTTGTTTCTATGCCGATGATCACGGCCTGCAGCGCCAGCGAGCAGGTACCCGAAGCGCCGGTAGTTAAACAGCAATTATTGGGTTCGCCGGTCTATATTCAGATCTTCAAAGAGGAACGCAAGCTGGAATTGTATGCCAGAATGGGCAATGAATTCCGCCTGGTCAACACGTTCCCGATCTGTAATTTCTCCGGCGGGCTGGGTCCTAAACGTCGTGAAGGCGACTTTAAAAGTCCTGAAGGCTTTTATAGCGTTGACGCGCGCCATCTGAAACCCGACAGCAAGTATTATCGGGCGATCAATATCGGTTTCCCTAACGATTACGATAAGTCGCAGGGCTATTCCGGCGCTTATCTGATGATCCACGGCGAATGTAAATCGATCGGCTGTTACGCGATGACCAACACCTATATGGATGAGATCTATCGCTACGTCGAAGCCGCCTTCGCCTATGGCCAAAGCCGCGTCGACATCAGCATCTACCCGTTCCGCATGACCGAACAGAACCTGAAACGCCATGCGTCATCCAGCTATATCGCCTTCTGGCGCCAGCTGAAGCCGGGCTACGATTACTTCGCGAAGAACCGCCAACCGCCGACAATGGGCGTGGTCAATGGCCAGTACGTCTTGGGCCAACCGCTGATGAGCAGCGGCGGCATGATGACGCAGTACGCGTCAGCCAGCCCGACGCCCAACACCAACCCCTTCGCTCAGAACAAGCCGCTCACCGAAGTGAAATAACGCGAACTCGCCTGGCTCAATCTTGTGCCAGGTTTCGTTGGCGGTCAGCGGTTGGGTGGCAATCACCGTGACCACATCGTTCGGTGTGGTCTGTTGCTGAAAATCAATCTCCACGTCCTGATCAAGCAACGTCGCCTTGCCGAACGGCGCGCGGCGCGTGATCCAATACAGGTTGGTGGAACAATACGCCATCACGAAGCGCCCGTCCGACAACAGCATATTGAATACCCCTTTCTTGCGCAGCTGGCTCGCCAACAGGCCAATGTAGCGGAATACCGCCGGCCACTGGCTCGGGGTGCGCGGATATTTCAGCGCCAGCTGGTGCAGCAGCCAGCAGAACGCGTATTCGCTGTCGGTCTGGCCGACCGGGCGGAACGTGCCGGTATCCAGCTGGCGATAGCCTTTCAATTGGCCGTTGTGCGCATAGGTCCAGTTGCGGCCCCACAGTTCACGGGTGAACGGATGGGTGTTTTCCAACGCCACTTCGCCGCGGTTGGCCTGGCGAATATGGGACACCACCGCGCAAGACTTGATCGGGTAGTCCTGCACCAGGCGGGCGATCGGCGAGTTGAAGCTCGGCTGCGGATCCTTGAATGTACGGCAGCCGTTCCCTTCATAGAAGGTAATGCCCCAGCCATCCTTATGCGGCCCGGTGCGGCCGCCGCGCTGTACCAGGCCGGTAAAGCTGAAGCAGATATCGGTCGGTACGTTTGCGCTCATCCCGAGCAGTTCACACATCGCCAGCACTCCTTAACCACACTGACACAGGCTGTGCGGGCACGGCATACATGCGGCGCCCGCAGTCTTATTCATGGGGAGCCGCAGCCCCCCGAAGGCTATTACGCCTTAACCATCTCTTTTTCGATCAGCTGAATCAAGATGTGAATCGCTTTAATATGGATTTCCTGAATGCGATCGGCGTAACCGAAGTGCGGCACGCGAATTTCCACATCGGCGGAACCCGCCATCTTGCCGCCGTCCTTGCCGGTCAGGGTGATCACTTTCATCCCCTTGGCACGCGCCGCGTCGATAGCCTTGATGATGTTGCCGGAGTTGCCGGAGGTGGAAATGCCCAGCAGCACGTCGCCTTCGCGGCCCACCGCTTCCACATAGCGCGAGAACACATACTCATAGCCGAAGTCGTTGCTGACGCAGGACAGGTGGCTCACGTCCGAGATGGCAATCGCCGGGTAGCCCGGGCGGTTTTCGCGGTAGCGGCCGGTCAGCTCTTCGGCGAAATGCATCGCGTCGCAATGGGAACCGCCGTTGCCGCAGGAAATCACTTTACCGCCGGCTTTGAAGGAATCCGCCAGCAGCACCGCCGCGCGTTGGATGGCGTCGATGTTGGCGTCGTCATTGATAAATTTCGCCAGGGTATCAGCCGCTTCGTTCAGTTCACTGCGAATAAGGTCGTGGTACATGAGGAACCTCTTGTTATCGTCAAATCTTCCGCTCCGCAGTGTACCGGATCGCGGAAACAGCGAGAAGCATTCTCAGCCAAACAGCGCGTCGGTTAAGGAAGCGGAGAGGTTTTTGATGATTGGTGCTGTCAGTTTGTGACCTGAGTTGTAATTAAACTGTAAACGCATTGATAAAAATTCTGCCTTGTACTAAAACCTATTACATACACACAACAGGTCAGACCTCTTACTACTTCGGAGCTTCTTATGATGGTTCTTAGTATCGTCGTTTTCCTGGCTCTCCTCGGCGTGGTGTTCTACCACCGAGTGAACCTTACCCTCAGCAGCCTGATCCTGGTGGCGTACACCGCCGCCATGGGCGCGATCGGCCTGTGGAGCTTCTGGCTGTTGCTGCCGCTGGCGATCGTGCTGCTGCCGCTGAACCTTTCCTCTGTGCGTCGCTCTCTGCTCTCCGCGCCGGCGCTGCGCGCCTTCCGCAAGGTGATGCCGCCGATGTCCACCACCGAGAAGGAAGCGATCGACGCGGGCACCACCTGGTGGGAAGGCGATCTGTTCCGCGGTGCGCCGGACTGGAACAAGCTGCACAGCTACCCGAAACCGCGCCTGACGGAAGAAGAGCAGGCGTTTATCGACGGCCCGGTGGAAGAAGCCTGCCGCATGGCCAACGACTTCCAGATCACCCATGAACTGGCCGATCTGCCGCCTGAACTCTGGGCGTACCTGAAAGAACACCGTTTCTTCGCGATGATCATCAAGAAAGAGTACGGCGGCCTGGAATTCTCCCCTTACGCTCAGGCGATGGTGCTGCAAAAACTGGCCGGCGTTTCCGGCATCCTGGCGATCACCGTCGGCGTGCCAAACTCCCTCGGCCCGGGCGAACTGCTGCAGCACTACGGTACCGAAGAACAGAAAAACCACTACCTGCCGGGCCTGGCGCGCGGCGACGAAATCCCTTGCTTCGCGCTGACCAGCCCGGAAGCGGGTTCCGATGCCGGCGCGATCCCGGACGTGGGCACCGTGTGCATGGGCGAATGGCAAGGCAAGCAGGTGCTGGGCATGCGCCTGACCTGGAACAAGCGCTACATCACGCTGGCGCCGGTCGCCACCGTACTGGGCCTGGCGTTCAAACTGCATGACCCGAACCGCCTGCTGAGCGACAACGAATCCCCGGGCATCACCTGTGCGCTGATCCCGACCAGCACGCCGGGCGTGGAAATCGGCAACCGCCACTTCCCGCTGAACGTGCCGTTCCAGAACGGCCCGACCCGCGGCACCGACGTGTTCGTGCCGATCGATTACATCATCGGCGGGCCGAAAATGGCCGGCCAGGGCTGGCGCATGCTGGTTGAATGTCTGTCGGTCGGTCGCGGCATCACCCTGCCGTCCAACTCCACCGGCAGCCTGAAATCCATCGCCCTGGCGACCGGCGCCTACGCGCACATTCGCCGTCAGTTCAAGATCTCCATCGGCAAGATGGAAGGGATCGAAGAACCGTTGGCGCGCATCGCCGGCAACACCTATGTGATGGACGCCGCCGCTTCGCTGATCACCTATGCGCTGGTGCAGGGCGAGAAACCGGCCGTGCTGTCGGCCATCGTCAAATACCACTGTACGCACCGCGGCCAGCAGTCGATCGTTGACGCCATGGACATCGCCGGCGGTAAAGGCATCATGCTGGGCGAATCCAACTTCCTGGCTCGCGCCTATCAGGGCGCACCAATCGCCATCACGGTGGAAGGCGCGAACATCCTGACTCGGACCATGATGATCTTCGGCCAGGGCGCGATCCGCTGCCATCCTTATGTGCTGGATGAAATGGCGGCGGCGCAGAACAACGATCTGAACGCCTTCGATAAATCGCTGTTCGGTCACCTGGGCCACGTCGGCAGCAACAAGGTACGCAGCTTCTGGCTGGGCCTGACCAACGGCCGCACCAGCGCCACGCCAACCAAGGACGCGACCCGCCGTTACTATCAACAGTTGAACCGCCTGAGCGCCAACCTGGCGCTGCTGTCGGACGTTTCCATGGGCGTGCTGGGCGGCAGCCTGAAGCGCCGTGAGCGCATCTCCGCTCGCCTGGGGGATATCCTCAGCCAGATGTACCTGGCTTCCGCCGTGCTGAAACGCTTTGACGACGAAGGCCGTCAGAAAGAAGATCTGCCGCTGGTGCATTGGGGCGTGCAAGACAGCCTGCATAAAGCCGAACAGGCGCTGGATGATCTGCTGCGCAACTTCCCGAACCGCTTTATCGCCGGCGCGCTGCGCTTCGTGGTCTTCCCGTTCGGCCGCGTGCATACCGCACCGTCCGATCGCCTGGATCATCAGCTGGCCAAGATCCTGCAGGTGCCTTCCGCCACCCGCAGCCGTCTGGGACGCGGCCAGTACCTGACGCCGAGCGAGCATAACCCAATCGGCCTGCTGGAAGCGGCGCTGGCCGACGTGATGGCCGCCGAGCCGATTCACGAACGCCTGTGCAAGGCGGTCGGCAAAAACCTGCCGTTCACCCGTCTGGATCGTTTGGCGGAGCGCGCGCTGGAAGAAGGCAAGATCAGCGCCGACGAGGCGAAGATCCTGGTGAAAGCCGAAGAGAGCCGCCTGCGCTCCATCAACGTGGACGACTTTGCGCCGGATGCGCTGGCGGCCGCCAAGCCGGAAAAGCCGGCGGCGCAGTCTAAGCGCCAGCAGCAGACCGAAGCGGCTTAAGGTTCACTTCACGTATCCAAGGGGCGATCATCATCGCCCCTTTTTCTTTTGCTTTCATGACAAACTGCGCACCGCGCCGCAGGTTGGCGCAACGGCGGATTTAACGGGAAGGAAGTTCGGGTAGACTGCGCAGCGGGTGCTCTGGATCTTTCTGTCCGGCGCCTTGGCAAAGGAGAGAAAGAGAAAGGCCCCGAGTCGATATTATCAACCCGAGGCCACTCTGATGCCTAGCAACATCAGGTTAGCCTCTTACCCGCCGCAAGGCAAGGATAGGGAGGTCAAAAATGCAGCAAAAACGGGTCGTGCTTAAACTGGTGATCGTCTGTATGACGCTGATCGCGTTCATCTGGCTCACCCGCGGTTCGCTGTGCGAACTGCGCATCAGGTTGGGAGACTCGGAGGTTGCGGCCACTTTGGCTTACGAATCCGAACGGTAAGGCAACCCAACGGCGGGGTTCGCCCCGCCCGTTGGCTGATGATGTCAGGCAGGATCCACGAGCACCCGCCTTTTCAGCCTTGCTGACGAATACGCGCCAACAGCGCATCGATATGCTCGATCTGCGGCGCATTGACGATCAGCGTGCGCCCCAAGCCCAGCGCATGACGCTGACAGCCGAGGCGCATGTCGGCGTCGGCGATGCTGTCCAGATCGGCGACGTGCGCCAGGCCGATAGTGCGCCGAATCAGCTCGGTACCGCAGTACCCTATCGCATCAGTCCAGACCTGCAGCAGGAACTGCTCGGCGTAACCCGGCGTCGCCAGCGCCGCATCGCGGCTTTGCTGATGGCACAGCGCCAGGAAACGATCGGCAAAGATCAGCCACAGCTCGCGCACATCCTGCAGACGCTGCTCGCGCCCGGCGGCGGCGTCGCGCGGCCCGAACAGCCCAGGCTGGCCGCAATAGTTGAGCAGCAGATTGCCTAACGCAGTGCCGACATCAAAACCGATCGGGCCGTAGAAACCGAATTCAGCGTCGATCGCTTTCAATCGCCCTTCCGCCACGAAAATTGAACCGCTGTGGATATCCCCATGCAACAACGCCTCCGCCTTGCTGAGGAAGCGGTGTTTCAGGCCGGCGACCGCCAGCTTCAGCGGCGCATCCTCACGCAGCGCCTGCACCTGCGGCAACAGCGCCGCCTCGAACTGATTGCGCTCATGGTCGATATAGGGATCGGTAAAGAACAGATCTTCGGTGATCTGGCACAGCTCGGGGTTGGTGAAGCGACTGACTTCCGCCTTTTTCTGCTGCGCCGGCTGATAAAAATCGGAGGTGTGAAACAACGTCTGCGCCAGGTATTCCGCCAGCTGCCCGGCCGCCAGCGGATGATAGTTCCCCTGCACCAGTTCACTGCGCCAGATGCGATGATCGGAGAGATCTTCCTGCACCATCACCGCCAACTCGGGATCGTGATGCAAGACTTTTACCGTATGCCGCGGGCAGAAACCGCCGTGGATCAACAGCGTTTCCGCTTCGATGCGCGCCCGATCCAACGTCAGCGGCCAGGATTCGCCCACGCAGCGCACGTAGGGCAGCGCCTGTTTGACGATCACCCGGCTCACGCCTTCGCGATCGCGGATCTTGAACACCAGGTTCAGGTTGCCGTCGCCGATCTCGTCGGCGCTGACCAGCGCCTGCGGATCGGCCACCTGCCCGTATTGGCGGGCGTATTCAACGGCATCGGCAGCCGTAAACGTACGATAAAGCGACATTCCCCAACCCCTCTGTTCTCTCTCGCTGCCCCCAGCGATTCTGTTTATTTAGACGTAAAAGCATTTGGACGTCTATACATCTGGAAGTCATGTTGGCAGAATAGCGTTTCAGATGCAATAACCTCGCAACAAGGAATTAACCGCCGATGCAAGCGCTTAACACCACCAGTTTGACCCTGCAGGACAACCGCCTTTGGATCCTCGATCAGCAAGCCCTGCCGCAGGAAAAGCGGTGGCGCGCTTGCGACAGCGTGGAGGAGTTGGTCGGGCACATTCACAGCCTGCGGGTGCGCGGCGCACCGCTGATCGGGCTGTCCGCCAGCCTGTTGTTGGCGCTGCTGGCGGAACGCGGTCTGACGCGCGCCGAGCTGGAGCAGGCGCTGCACACGCTGCGCGCCGCCCGCCCGACGGCGGTTAACCTGATGAACAATCTGGATCGCATGAAGCTGGCGCTGGCGGAGCCTGACTGGGCGCCGGCGATGGTGAACGAAGCGCTGCGGTTGGTGGAGGAAGATCGCCTGCTGTGCGATCGCATCGCCGATCGCGGCGCTGGTCTGGTCAAGCCCGGCAGCCGCCTGCTGACCCACTGCAATACCGGCGGGTTGGCCACCGCCGGCGTCGGCACCGCCATCGGCGTGCTGCTGCGCGCCCACCAGCAGGGCAAGGTGCAACAGGTATGGGTAGATGAAACCCGGCCGCTGCTGCAGGGCGGCCGTCTGACCGCCTGGGAACTGGGCGAGCTGGGCATTCCCTATCGCCTGATCTGCGATTCGATGGCCGCCAGCCTGATGGCGCAGGGCCAGGTCGATGCGGTGTGGGTCGGCGCGGATCGCATCGCCGCCAACGGCGACGTCGCCAACAAGATTGGCACTTACAGCCTGGCGGTGCTGGCGCACTACCATGGCATTCCATTCTACGTGGCCGCCCCGCACACCACCCACGATCCGCACTGTCCGGACGGCGCCGCCATCCCGATCGAGCAGCGAGCAGCAGCCGAAGTCACCGGCGTTTCAGGCAGCTTCGGCGCCTGCCAGTGGGCGCCGGCCGAGGCGCCGGTCTACAATCCGGCGTTCGACGTCACGCCGGCAAAACTCATCAGCGGGTGGGTGTTCGACAGCGGCGTGATCACGCCGCAACAGGTTGAAGCGGGGATTTTCCGGCGGACGCTGGGTTAACGCCCGCCGGTTAACGATCAGTCCAGACGCGGATAGGCATCGGCGATCTTGTCGCCGGTGAAATGCGCCACCCAGCCTTCCGGGTTGTCGAACACCCGGATCGCGGTAAAGTGCGGCGCCGAGCCCATATCGAACCAGTGGCGGGTGTTGGCCGGCACTGAGATCAGATCGTTCTTTTCGCACAGGATCTGGAAGATCTTGCCGTCCAGATGCAGGCAAAACAGCCCCGCCCCTTCAACGAAAAAGCGCACTTCATCTTCGCCGTGCGTATGTTCGGACAGGAATTTTTCACGCAGCGCCTGGCGCTGTTCGTGGTCCGGTCGCATGCTGATCACGTCCCAGCTCTGGTAGCCCTTTTCCGCCACCAGCCGGTCGATCTCATGCTGGTAGGCGGCGATCACCGCCTCCGGCTGCGGATTGTCGCCCAGCTCGCGATCCGCCTGCCAACGCTCAAAGCGCACGCCGATCTGCGCCAGCTGGCGCTGGATTTCCTGCGCGTCGCGGCTCTGCCACAGCGGCTGCTGCGGCGCTGTATCACTGAAAATGGTCAATCCACTCATGAGACAAACTCCCCTAAATCGATGTGATCAAAACGGCTGACCTGTGGATGCCGGCTTTGTGCGTCCGCCTCATCGCGGATCAGCTGGCAGGTATGCCAGCCGGCGGCCTGCGCCGCGTCCAGCTCCTGGTGGATATCGGACAGGAACAGCAGTTCGTCGGGCGCGATGCCGATAGCCTGCGCAATGTTGCGGTACGACGCGGTTTCACGCTTGGCGCCGACGTGCGTGTCGAAATAGCCGCTAAACAGCGGCTGCAGATCGCCGGCGTCGCTGTGGCCGAACAGCAGCTTCTGCGCCTCCACCGAACCGGAGGAATAGACGTAAAGCTGCAGCCCCTGACGCTGCCAGGCGGCCAGCTGCCCCGCGACCTCCGGGTACAGATGCCCGCGGAAATCCCCTTCGCGATAGCCGCTACGCCAGATGATGCCCTGCAGCGCCTTGAGCGCGGTGGATTTGCGGTCTTCATCCATAAAGCGGTACAGCGCGGCGATCAGCGCGTCGAGATCCGCCTGTGGCTGGTCAATTTCAGCGCGCAGCGCCGCCAGCGGCGCGGCGACTTCGCTCTCCGTGGCGTGACGGCGAACAAAATCCGCCAGCCGTTCACGGGCATAGGGAAACAGCACCTGATGCACGAAGCGAATATCGCTGGTGGTGCCTTCAATATCGGTCACGATAGCGCGGATCATTTCGCCTCCAGCAAACGACGTTGCAGTTCACACTGGAACAGGAATTCCAGCCCTTCGAGATGGCGGCGGGCTTCCGCCACCTGGCTTCCCCAGCAATAGAGACCGTGGCCGCGCACCAGAAAACCGTACTGCAGCGGCGTGACCTCGGCATAGGCCGCCACGCGCGCCGCCAGCCGGGGGATGTCCTGATCGTTATCGAAAATGGGGATCGCCACGCTGTCCAGGTGGCTGCGCTGGCCAGCGAGCGACTTTTGCATTTCGTACCCCTGCAGCACCAACGCATCGCCGCGTTCCACCCGCGACAACACGGTGGCGTTGACGGAATGGGTATGCAGCACCGCGCCAAGGTGCGGGTACAAGCGATAGAGCAGCGTATGCAGCCCGGTTTCCGCCGATGGCGTACGGCCGCTCGGCACGTGATTGTCAGCAATATCCACCCGCAGAAAATCGGCGGCGCTCAGGCTGCCTTTGTCTTTGCCGGATTCGGTGACCAGGCACTGGCGTTCGTCGAGGCGCAACGACATGTTGCCGCCGGTCGCCGGACACCAGCCTTTGTCGCCAATCCAGTGGCAGACCGCCAGTAATGCGGTAAGTTGCGGATTCTCCGTCATTGTTATCGTTTCCCGTTCGGTATAGCGGTCAGCAGGTGAGGCTTAGCCGGCTGCGCGACAGGCTAAGCACTTTTTCGCATTTAGCCATCTAAGCGTCTTGATTGCCAAATACTAGCATCGTGTTATATTGACGGCAATATAAGCGCCTGGAGTATTCACCTGCTATGAGCACTTCCGCATTGATTCCCGAAAGTAAACTGCCTGCCCTGGGCACCACCATCTTCACCCAGATGAGCGCGCTGGCGCAGCAGCATCAGGCGATCAACCTGTCGCAGGGCTTCCCCGATTTCGACGGGCCGGACTACCTGAAAGCACGCCTGGCCTGGCATGTCGCCCAGGGCGCCAACCAGTATGCCCCGATGACCGGCGTGGCGGCGCTGCGCGAAGCCATCGCCGACAAAACTGCCGAGCTGTATGGCTGGCAGCCGGACGCCACCGCCGAAGTGACCGTCACCGCCGGCGCTACCGAAGCGCTGTTCGCCGCCATCACGGCACTGGTGCGCCCCGGCGATGAGGTGGTCTGTTTCGATCCGAGCTACGACAGCTACGCGCCGGCGGTGACGCTGGCCGGCGGCGTACTCAAACGCCTCGCCCTGCAGCCGCCCGCGTTTGCCGTGGATTGGCACCGGTTCGCCGCCGCGCTGTCGCCGCGCACCCGCCTGGTGATCGTCAACACGCCGCACAACCCGTCCGCCACCGCCTGGCAGGCGGAAGACATGCAGCAGCTGTGGCACGCCATCGCCGAACGCGAAATCTACGTACTCAGCGACGAGGTTTACGAACATATCTGCTTCGCCAAAGGCGGCCACGCCAGCGTGTTGGCCCACCCGCAGCTGCGCCAACGCGCGATCGCGGTCTCCTCTTTCGGCAAAACCTTCCACATGACCGGCTGGAAAGTGGGTTACTGCGTGGCGCCCGCCGCGCTGAGCGCCGAGGTGCGCAAGGTGCATCAATACCTGACCTTTTCGGTCAATACTCCGGCGCAGTTGGCGCTGGCGGATAGCCTGCGCACCGAACCGGAGCACTGGCGACAGCTGCCGGCGTTCTATCGCGCCAAGCGCGATCGCTTTGTGCAGGCGCTGGCGAGCAGCCGACTGGAAATTTTACCCTGCGCCGGTACATACTTCTTGCTGGCGGACTACAGCGCCATCTCCGATCTGGACGATGTGGCGTTCTGCCATTGGTTAACTGAGCACGTGGGCGTGGCGGCCATTCCGCTGTCGGTCTTCTGTGCCGATCCTTTCCCTCATAAATTGATCCGGCTGTGCTTCGCTAAACAGGACGCCACGCTGGATGCAGCTGCGGAGCGGTTATGTCGACTTTAAAAATTACCCTGTTGCAGCAACCGCTGGTCTGGCGCGACGGCCTCGCTAACCTGGCCGCCTTCGACGCGTTGCTGGCGCCGATCGTCGGGCGCGATCTCATCGTCTTGCCGGAAATGTTCACCACCGGTTTTGCCATGGATGCCGGCGAGAGCGCCCTGCCCGAACAGCAGGTGATCGACTGGCTGCACGGCTGGGCGGTGAAAAGCCACGCGTTGATCGGCGGCAGCGTGGCGCTGAAAACCGCCGAAGGCGCGGTCAATCGCTTCCTGCTGGTGGAGCCGGGCGGCCAGGTGCATGCCTATGACAAACGCCATCTGTTCCGCATGGCCGGCGAACACCTGCACTACCAGGCCGGCAACCGGCGTGAAATCTTCGAGTGGCGCGGCTGGCGCATCCTGCCGCAGATCTGCTACGACCTGCGCTTCCCGGTCTGGGCGCGCTATCAGCAGGATTACGATCTGGCGCTGTACGTCGCCAACTGGCCGGCGCCGCGCAGCCGCCATTGGCAAACGCTGCTGGCGGCGCGGGCGATTGAAAATCAGGTGTATGTGGCGGGCTGCAACCGGGTGGGCGAAGACCCTAACGGCCTGAACTACAGCGGAGACAGCCTGATCATCAGCCCGCAGGGCGAGATCCTGGCGGATGCCGAGCCCGGCGCGGCCGCGCGGCTAGACGCCGAGCTGTCGCTGGAAAACCTGCAAAGTTACCGCAGCGCCTTCCCGGCCTGGCGCGACGCCGACAGCTTTCTGCGTCTTGACTGATTAAACGCGGTCCCAGCCGGCGATCGTCAGGCAATAGGCCTGGATCGCCAGCGCTACGTCCGCCTGCCGCACCGCTTCGGCCGGATGATGGCTGACGCCGCCGGCGCAACGCACAAACAGCATGCCGACCGGCCATTGCGCCGCCACGGCGATGGCGTCATGACCGGCGCCGCTCGGCAGCGCCAGGCTCTGCCCCTGTACCTGCTCGACGGCCGCCTGCCAGCGGCGCTGCAGATCGCTATCGCAGGCGGTGGCGTCAATGCGGTAAAACTCCTCGCTGGCGAAGCGCGCTCCGCGGCGTGCGCAGATCGTCTGCGCCTGCGCCAGCAACATCTCCAACAGCGCCGCCAGCGGCGCATCCTGCGGGCCGCGCACGTCGAGCGTCAATCGCACTTCGCCCGGGATCACATTGGCCGCGCCCGGCAGGCTCTCGATGCAGCCGACGGTGGCCACCAGATGCGGATCGGCGTCGCGGGTCAACGTTTCAACCGCCGTTATCCATTCCGCCGCGGCCGCCAGCGCGTCTTTGCGCTGCCCCATCGGCACCGTACCGGCATGCCCCGCATCCCCGCTAAAGACACAGTTAAGCCGACGTGCGCCGTTGATCGCCGTCACCACGCCCAGCGCCAGGTCGGCCGCCTCCAGACATGGGCCTTGTTCGATATGCAATTCCAGATAAGCGCGGATTTCCTGCGGCGCGCGGCGCGCCTGCGCGATCGCCGTCGGCTCCAGCCCAAAGTCGCGCATGGCCTGCGCGATGCTCACCCCGTCCGCGTCAGTCTGCGCCAGCCATTCCTGCGGCCATTGGCCGGTCAAGCCGCGGCTGCCCAGCAACGTCACGCCAAAGCGAGCGCCCTCTTCGTCGGCAAAGCCGATCACCTCCAGCGCCAGCGGCAAACGGCGCCCCTGGCGGTGGTATTGCGCCACCGTTTCCAGCGCCGTGAGCACGCCGAGCATGCCGTCATAACGCCCGGCGTTGCGCACCGTGTCCAGATGCGAACCGAGCAGCAGCGCGGAGGCGCCGGGCGTTAGCCCTTCATAACGGCCACAGATATTGCCGACGCTGTCTTGCCACACCCGCATGCCGCTCTCGCGCATCCATTCGCCCACCAGAACGTTGGCGCGCCGATGTTCCGCAGACAAATAAAGACGCGTCAGTTTACCGGGCTCCGCGCTGATCGCCGCCAGCTCGTCACAGCGCGCCATCACCCGCGCGGCGGCCTGCTGCGCCTCCTGCGGCGTCATTCTGGCCGTCCTGCATCGTACAGCTTCCAGGCCGCCTGGAGGGCCTCCCCCTGTTGCGTGGCGAAGCCCAACCGGTTCAACACCGCCTCCAGCGCCGCCAGCGTTTGCAGCACGCAATCTTTGCGCGCGTTGTAGCCCATGGTGCCGATGCGCCAGATCTTGCCCTGCAGCGGGCCGAACGAGGTGCCGATTTCGATGGCGAAATCGTTCAGCATCATCTGCCGCACCTGCTCGCCGTGCACCTGCGGCGGGATCATCACGCCGAGCACGTTATTCATGCGGTGCTCGAGATCGCCGAACACCGCCAGCCCCATGCCTTGGATGCCCGCCAGCATCGCCGCGCCATGCAGCCGGTGGCGGGCAATGGCCTGATCCAGCCCTTCCTCGAGGATCACCCGCGCGCATTCTCGCGCCGCGAACAACATGCTGGTGGCTTCGGTATGGTGATTCAGGCGTTCCGGCCCCCAATAATCCATGATCATGCCGAGGTCGAAATAGTTGGAGTAGATCATCTCGTCGTCGCCGTCGGCATGTTCGGCGGTGCGGATCCCCTCCTCCACGCATTTGCGACGACGCACGATCTCTTCAAACTGCGGGCTGAGGGTGACCGGCGAACTGCCGGAAGGGCCGCCCAGGCACTTCTGCAGCCCGGCGGAGACCGCATCCAGCCCCCAGGCGTCGGTCTCCAGCGGGTTGCCGCCAAAGGACGCCGTCGCATCGGTATAGAACAGCACGCCGTGGCGGCGACAGATATCGCCCAGCTCATGCAGCGGCTGCAGCATGGTGGTGGACGTGTCGCCCTGCACCGTCAGCAGCAGACGCGGGCGCACCCGCTTAATCGCGTCTTCGATGCGATCGGCGCTGAACACCTCGCCCCACGGCGCGTCGATCGTGTGTACCTCGGCGCGACAACGGCGGGCAATTTCGCACAGCAGATGTCCGAAGCGGCCGAATACCGGCACCAGCACCTTATCGCCCGGACGAATGGCAGAAACCAGCAGCGCCTCGATGCCGGCGCGCGAGGTGCCGTCCACCAGCATCGTCCAGCGGTTTTCGGTGCGGAACAGCGCGCGATACAGCGCCATGACCTGATTCATGTAACCGGTCATTGCCGGATCGTACTGGCCGATCAGTTGGCTCGACATGGCGCGCAGCACGCGCGGATCGGCGTTGATCGGCCCCGGCCCCATCAACAGGCGCGCCGGCGGGTTAATCTGTTCGAACTGCGGAGTAGTTAGCATGTTATTTCCTTACCAGCTTAATAACTTGTCATTTTATTTGCCGAGATCAGGCTTCTGACAACCCGCGCACAGAAGCGATAAACTGTTTCAATTCCTGCGTTTGCGGATTGGCGAACAGCGTGCGGCTATTTCCCTGCTCCCACACCTTGCCCTGGTGCATGAATACCACCCGGTCGCCCACCTCGCGGGCGAAGCTCATTTCATGAGTGACCAGAATCAGCGTCATGCCCTCTCGCGCCAACTGTTCCAGCACCTTCAGGACTTCACCCACCAGCTCGGGATCCAGCGCCGAGGTGATCTCATCGCACAGCAACACCTTCGGTTTCATCGCCAGCGCCCGAGCGATCGCCACCCGCTGCTGTTGCCCGCCGGAAAGGTTGGCCGGCGCGTAATGCATGCGCTCACCCAATCCCACCTTGTTCAGCATCTGTTCGGCCAACTCGCGGCACTCGGCAGCGCTTTTTTTCAGCACCCGGCGCGGCGCCAGCATCACGTTTTCCAGCGCCGTCATATGCGGGAACAGGTTAAAGTTCTGAAACACCATGCCAATCGAGCGGCTGATTTCACGCGCCTGCGAATCGCGTTCGGTGATGGTCATGCCGCCCAGTTTGATGCTCCCTTCCTGATACCCTTCCAGCCCGTTGATACAGCGCAATAGCGTGCTTTTACCAGACCCGCTGCGGCCGATGATCGAGACCACCTGTCCCATGTCGATATCCAGATCCACGCCCTTCAACACATGATTCTGACCGTAATATTTTTGAACCTGATTAATGGTGATGATCGGCATGGCATTTCTTCTCCAGATAATGGCTGTAACGCGACAAGGGATAGCACATCAGGAAATAGCCCAACGCGACCAGACCAAACACCTTGAAGGGCTGATAAGTCACATTGTTCAGCATGGTGCCGGCCTTGGTCAGCTCGACGAAGCCAATGATCGACGCCAAGGCGGTGCCCTTGATCACCTGAACCGAGAAACCGACGGTCGGCGCAATGGCGATACGCACCGCCTGCGGCGTGATGACGCGCATCAGCGTCTGCGCGAAACTCAGCCCGAGACAACGGGCTGCCTCCCACTGACCTTTCGGCAAGGCGGCGATGCTGCCGGACCAGATATCCACCAGAAAAGCGCTGGTGAATAGCGTCAGCGCCAGCGCGGCCGCGGTCCATGGGCTGACGTCGACGCCGAACAGCGCCAGACCGAAAAACGCTAAAAACAGCTGCATCAGCAGCGGCGTGCCCTGAAACAGTTCTGCGTAAACGCGGACAAAACGCATTGCCCAGCGGCGCTTGCTCAGGCGCATCAACACCAGCGGCAGCGCCACCAGCGTGCCGCCGAAGAACGCCGTCAACGACAGCAGCAGCGTCCAGCGAGCCGCCAACAGCAGATTGCGCACGATGTCCCAATCGGTAAACGTCAGCATCAGTTTCGGCTCCCTAAAAAACGCCGCCCGGCGGCCAGCAACAGTTGACGCATCAACAGCGACAACAACAGATAAAGCAGCGCCGTCACCAGATAGACTTCAAAGCTGAGGAAGGTGCGCGACTGGATCAGGTTGGCGGCGAAGGTCAGCTCTTCGAACGAGACCTGCGACACCACCGAGGATCCCAGCATCACGATGATGCACTGGCTCACCAACGCCGGATAAATACGCTGCAGCGACGGCGGCAGTACGATGCGTAAAAAGGTCTGGCTGCGGCTGAGCCCCAACACGCGTCCCGCTTCCCACTGCCCCTTCGGCGTGACCTGAATGCCGGCGCGAATAATTTCGGTGCTGTAGGCGCCAAGGTTGATCACCATCGCCAGCAGCGCCGCCTGCCCGGCCGTCAGTTTCCAGCCCAGGCTCGGCAGGCCGAACACGATGAAGAACAACTGCACGACGAACGGCGTGTTGCGCACCACTTCGACGTAAACGCCCCAGAGGCGGCTCAGCGCGCCGGCCCGGCCGCTGCGGATCGCCGCGCCGCAAATGCCCAACGCAACCCCCATCAACGTCGCCAGCGCCGTCAGCGCCATCGTCGTCAGTAACCCCGCCAACAGCTCAGGCATGTAGGGCCAGAGCGCGGAGAAATTCAGCTGATAGGTCATCCGCCGCTCCCGTTATGCGCCAAAACCATCGGGCAGCGGCGCCTTCAACCATTTCTCCGACAGGCCATTCAGCGTCTTGTCCGCCAGCGCCTGTCCAATCAGCGCATCCACTGTGGCTTTCAAGGCCGGTTCTCCCTGGCGCAACCCCACGAAGCACGGCGAATCTTTCAACATGAACTTGGCGGCCGGCGCCTTGCCCGGATTCTGGCGCGCAAGGGCGCTCACCACCATGTTACCGGTGGCGATGTACTGCACCTGCCCGGAGAGATAGGCCGACAGCGTCGTGTTGTTATCCTCATAACGCTTGATCTGCGCCCCTTTAGGCGCGCCGTCGCTCAGCACCATATCCTCCACCGCGCCGCGCGTGACGCCGACGGTCTTGCCATCGAGCTGCGCCATGTTCGCCAACGCGCCGTCTTTCGGACCAAAGACCCCCAGGAAGAACGGCGCATAGGCGCGGCTGAAGGCGATGGTCTTTTCACGCTCCGGATTTTTGCCCAGGCTGGAGATCACCAGATCCACTTTATTGGTCTGCAGATAAGGCACCCGGTTGGCGCTGGTGACCGGCACCAACTGCAACTTAAGTTTCATCTTATCGGCCAGATAACGCGCCATATCGATGTCATAACCCTGGGGCTGCAGATCGGTGCCCACCGAGCCGAATGGCGGGAAATCCTGCGGCACCGCCACGCGCAGGACGCCGCGCTGCCGGATCTCCTGCAATTGATCCGCCATGGTCGGCGCGGCCTGCGCCAGCAAGGCGATCCCGGTGAAAACCGTCCACAGCGTTTTTTTGATGTTCATAGCGTATCCCCGATGGTGAAAAGATGAAACAAAAGATTCTTACACCACAACCTCTGCAACTAATGTGCCAATCGAAAATACGTCGAACCCATGCCTTAACTGGCGCTGATTAACGAGAAAAAACCTGCCGGCCTCAGCGGGCCGGCGACGGAGAAAGGGAAGGCAGGCAGGCCAGAGCTGCACCAAAAATGTGCATCAGCACCAAAAAAGCGCCGGTTAGCGCGGTTCCAGTTCGTCCAAATCCTGATACAGACCGGCAATATGATGAATACGCGATCGCCCCTGCTCCAACATCTCATGCAGCAGGGCGTTGCTGAGCAGGTTACATAAGCTCATGGCGGCTGAATAGCTGTCGAAGGCGGAGACGCTGTCCAGCGAGGCGGCCAAATGCCAGTCCGCCAGCGGGATCAGCGCCTGCGCCTGCGGTTCGCAGATCAACAGCGTCGGCACCCGGCGAGTTTGCAGCTGCGTCAGTATCGCCTTGAGCTGACGCGGCCGGCGCCGAAACGCCACCACCACCGCCATATCCTGCGGCGCGAGATCGACCAGCTCCTCCGCCAGCGTCTGGCCGGGCTGCGGCATCAGCAGCACCCGCTCCCGCACCTGCATCAGCTGCTGACGCAGATGCATGGCTATCGGATAGCTGTTGCGAAATCCCAGCAGCGCGACCCGCCGCGCCCGCGCCAGCGCGGCGATCACCGCGCCGAATTGCTCCACATCGAGATGGCTCACCCAGTGCGAGAGGTTAGCCATTTCCTGCTTGTAATGCCGCGCCAGCAGCGTATTGCCCTGCACCGCATGCCTCTCGTCGGTCACCGGCATGCCGCTCTGGCGCAGGGTGCGCAGCTCAGCGCGCATGTCCTTGTAGCTGCGATACCCCAACCGCTTGAACAGCCTGCTGACCGTGGCTTTAGAAACCCCGCTCAAGCGCGCCAGCTCGGCGCTGTTGTAACTGATCAGGTCATCGAAATGATCGAGGATAAAGTCGGCGACGCGCTGTTCCTGCGGCGCCAATTGCGGATATTCGTTGCGCAGGCGTTCATCGAAGGGCTGCATCATCACTCTCGCTGTAACTTTTGTTTCACCGGAACATAGCACGCCCCGGCCCCTCACTGACAAGCAATTAATCGTCCTGATTAAAAGTGGAACGCCTCTTGCTTCTGTTATCCAAACGCTCACCTCAGACAAGGGCAGAAACATGATTAACAGCAATACCGCGCCACAGGGCATGGCGGTCACGCCACACCATCTCGCCAGCGAAAGCGCGCTGGCGGTGCTGCGCGAAGGCGGCAACGCCATTGAGGCGATGGTGGCCGCCGCCGCGACCATCGCCGTGGTCTATCCGCACATGAACGGCATCGGCGGTGACGGTTTCTGGCTGATCGTGCCGCCGCAGGGCGAGCCGCTGACCATCGACGCCAGCGGCGCCGCCGGCTCGCTGGCGACGCCGGCGCTGTACGCCGGAGAAAGCCGCATCCCGCAGCGCGGCCCAAAAGCGGCGTTGACCGTGGCCGGCACCGTCGGCGGCTGGCAGGAGGCGTTGGCCTATTCGGCCGAACTGGGCGAAACGCCGCTGCCGCTGTCGCGGCTGCTCGCCGACGCCATACGCTACGCCGCCGACGGCATTCCGGTCACCGCCTCCCAAGAGGCGGCGACGCGCAGCAAACGCCACGAGCTGGAGGAGTTCGCCCCCTTCGCCCGCATTTACCTGCCGCAGGGAAAGATCCCGCTTGCCGGCCAACGATTCTGCCAACCGCAGCTGGCCGATACGCTGATCGCACTGAGTGAGGACGGGCTCGACAGTTTTTATCGCGGCCCGCTGGCTGAAAGCATGGCGGCGGACATGGCGATGTTGGGCATGCCGCTTACCGCTCAGGATCTGGCGAGTTATCGGCCATGCCGCCGTCCTCCGCTGCGCCTGGAACACCAAAAAGGTGAAATATTCAATCTGGCTCCCCCGACCCAAGGGCTGGTGTCGCTTGCCATCCTCGGGCTGACCGACCGCCTGCCGCTGGTCGGACAGAGCGAAGGCGCCGTGGTGCACGCCGTGGTCGAGGCCACCAAGCTGGCGTTCGATCTGCGCGACCGTTTCATCACCGATCCGCGCCACATGACGCAGGATCCGCAGGCGCTGCTGGCGGCCGACCATTTGGATAGGCTGGCCGGGCGCATCGACGGCCAAAAAGCGGCCGACTGGGGCCAGGGCAAAGGCCCCGGCGATACGGTCTGGATGGGGGTGATGGACAGCAGCGGGCTGGCGGTCTCCTTCATTCAGAGCATCTACCACGAATTCGGCAGCGGCGTGGTTCTGCCGAACAGCGGCGTCCTGTGGCAAAACCGCGGCGCCTCTTTCAGCCTGGACGCCGATCATCTGCTGGCGCTGGCGCCGGGCAAGCAGCCGTTTCATACGCTGAACCCGGCCGCCGCCCGGCTGTATGACGGACGCACGCTGATCTACGGCTCGATGGGCGGTGACGGCCAGCCACAGACTCAAGCGGCGTTATTCGTGCGGCATGTGGTGCAAGGGCTGCCGCTGCAGCAGGCGATCAGCGCGCCGCGCTGGCTGCTGGGGCGAACCTGGGGAGAAAGTTCGGACTCGTTGAAGCTTGAGGGGCGCTTTAACGCGGCGACCCTCGACTATCTGCGACAGCGCGGCCACGCCGTTGAACTGCTGCCGGCGTTCAGCGAAACGGTCGGCCATGCCGGCGCCATCGTACGCCACACCAACGGCATGTTCGAAGGCGCTTTCGATCCACGAAGCAACGGCAGCGCCGCCGGCTTCTGACTCTCTTGTTTATCGGGATCGCTTATGAACAATCAACACGCCGCCGATTGGGCGGCCTATATCCACCAGATGGAAACCGTGCTGGCCGTTGAACTGGACGATGTCCGCCGCCGGGAACTGTTGAAACAGATCGAACGCATCGCCGCGCTGGCCGAACCGCTGATGGCCTTACCGCTGGATCCGCGCCAGGAAATCGCAGGGGTATATCGCCCATGAACCCCTTAAGCGCCCTGTCGCTCGCCGAGATCCGTACGGCCCTTGAACGCGGCGCGCTCTCGGCGCGCGAGATCGTCCGGCATACGCTCGATCACATCGACCGTCAGAATCCCGCGCTGAACGCCTTTACGCACATCACCCGGGAACGCATGCAAAAAGAAGCCGATCGCCTCGACCGTTCGCGCGCGCTTGGGCAAACGCTGCCCGCTTTGGCCGGCATTCCCTATGCGGTAAAAAACCTGTTCGACGTCGCCGGTGAAACCACGCTGGCCGGCGCCCGCTTGTTCAGCGAGCGGCCACCGGCCGGCCGCGACGCCTGGGGCGTCTCCCGGCTGGCGGATCAAGGCGCGTTGCTTTGCGGCATGTTGAACATGGACGCCTACGCCTACGGTTTCACCACCGAGAACAGCCATTACGGCGCCACCCGAAACCCGCATGACCTCGGACGCATCGCCGGCGGCTCTTCGGGCGGCTCGGCCGCAGCGGTGGCTGCCGGCCTGGTGACCTTTTCGCTCGGCAGCGACACCAATGGCTCAATACGCGTGCCCGCCTCGCTGTGCGGCATTTATGGTCTGAAACCGACCTTCGGCCGTCTTTCGCGCAGCGGCAGCCAGCCGTTTGTCGACAGCCTGGATCACATCGGCCCGTTCGCCCGCCGGGTGCACGATCTCGCGACGGTGTATGACGCGATGCAGGGCATCGACGCCGGAGATCCGTTCCAGAGCGATCGGCCGATTTCCCGCACCGAAACGTTGCTGACGCAGGGCAGCCAGAACCTGCGCTGCGCCGTGTTAGGCGGCTATTTCCTGCAATGGTGCAATGATGACGCCAAAGCCGCAGTCAACCAGGTGGCGCAAGCGCTGGCAGCCAGCGCCGAAGTCGAGCTGCCGCAGGCCGAGCTGGCTCGATCGGCGGCCTTTATCCTCAGCGCCTCAGAGGGCGGCCATCGCTATCTGCCGCAGTTGCGCAGCCAACCCGAACGCTTCGAGCCACTGTCGCGAGAACGACTGCTGGCCGGCGCCATGCTCCCCGCCACCTGGTATTTGCAGGCACAGCGCTTTCGTCACGCGTTTCGCCGGCAAGCCGCGCCGCTGTTCAAGCACTGGGACATTTTGATCGCCCCGGCGACGCCATGCAGCGCCACGCCGATCGGCCAGGAAACGATGCGCATCAACGGCGTCGATCTGCCGATCCGCGCCAGTATGGGCCTGCTGACGCAGCCGATTTCCTTCCTTGGCCTGCCGGTCGTGACGGTTCCTTTGAAAAGCGCATCCGGTCTGCCGATCGGCCTGCAACTGATCGCCCCGCCGTGGCGCGAAGATTTGGCGCTGCGCGCCGCCTATGCGCTGGAATGCGCCGGCATCGCCACTTGCGTCTGCAAACAGGAGTAATCAATGAACAATGAACATATCGATCGGCCGGCGGTGCTGGCGGAGGTCAACGCCGCCTTTTACCGCTATGAGCAGGCGTTAATCAGCAATGACATCGATGTGCTGGACGAGTTGTTCTGGCACGACGCGCGCACGGTGCGCTATGGCGCCACCGAAAGCCTCTACGGTATCGACGAGATCCGCGATTTTCGTCAACGGCGCCCGGCCAACGGACTGGAGCGGCTGTTGGAAAACACCCAAATCACGACTTTTGGTGAAGATATGGCGGTGGCCAGCACGGAATTTCATCGGCCGGGCAGCAATCGCAGGGGGCGGCAAATGCAAACCTGGGTCAAACTGCCCTGTGGCTGGCGCATCGTAGCGGCGCACGTCAGCCTGCTCGACGCGCCTTAGCCTTCACAGGGCTCCAGGCGGTAGAACCCATGATGCAATCGCGCGGCGACAGCGGCCGACTCAGCACCAGTAGGCCATAAAGTTAACGGTAGCGCGGTCCAGATCGCGTTCGCCGATCAGATAACGGCGCAGGGTTTTCACCGCCGAAGACTCGGCCGCCACCCAGGCATAGAAAGCGTTGCCGCCCGCCGCCCGCTCCCACAACACCTCATCGCTCAGGCTGCTTTCCGCCAGAGACTGCGCTTGCGCGCACGCCGAAGCGGGAATATCCACCCGCTGGCGCACCGCTTCCACCAGCAACGTGCCGTGCGCCAACTGGCGGCCCACATCGCGCGGCAGCCAGTAAACCTCGGCGAACGGGAAGCGGGTCAAATCCAGGCAATCCCCCGCCTGCGGCACTTCGAAGAACGCCTGCACGCGCGGCGGATTGGTCTGCTGCGCCAATTGCTCCAGAATGCCCATCGCCGCCGGCACGGCCGTTTCATCGGCGATCAACAGCGCCTGCTGCAACTGCGCCGGCGGCGCCCATTCGTAGCCGCCGCTGTCGCCGTCGAAGTCAGCGTTGGGGGCGACGGTCTGGATGGCATCACCCGGCTCGGCGTGAGTCGCCCAGGCGGAGGCCGGGCCGTTCACGCCATGCAGCACGAACTCGACGTCCATCTGATTCTGCTCACGGCGCAGCGCACGCAGCGTATAAGTGCGCATCACCGGGCGTCGCTCTTTGGGGATCGCCATGTAATCGCCATACCAGTCCGGGCTATTGGCCAACTGCGGGATCTGGCCGTCCGCCGCCGGGAACAACAGTTTGATGCGCTGATCCGGCGCTTCCAACTTCATCCGATGAATATCCGCACCTTCAAACACGCAGCGCACCAGCGAAGGTGAAATCAGCGTTTTGCTTTTCAAGGTGATATCAAAAATTCTGTAGCTGGCGGACATGTTCTCGATTCTCCGGCAACGGCTGTCGCTTGAACGTATGGCCGATCGGCTGCCGTGTTGACGGCGTGGGTTGCTCGATCGCGCAGCGAGTAAAATGTTAATAAAACTAATTAATTACGTTAATGTATCGCAAAAAATCATATCATGATTTTATTGATAACAAGAAACGTTATTGATAAAAGAATCATTCTCAAAAATAACGCAATAACAATATCACCTGGGAAATAAATAACGATGAAACGCAAACACCTTTGGGTTTTGAATCCTTGTCTGCTGGCGATGCTTGCGCCAACGGCTTGGGCAGAAGATCAGAAAGCCGGCGCCGAAGAGCAGATGGTGGTCTCCGCCAGCCGTTCACACCGCAGCACGGCGGAAATGGCGCAGACCACCTGGGTGATCGAAAGCCAGGAGATCGAACAGCAGGTTCAGGGCGGCAAAGAGATCAAGGACATGTTGGCGCAGCTGATCCCCAGCATGGACGTCAGCGGCCAGGGCCGCACCAACTATGGCATGAATATGCGCGGCCGCTCGATGATGGTGATGATTGACGGCGTGCGCCTGAATTCATCGCGCAGCGACAGCCGCCAGTTGGATTCGATCGATCCGTTCAATATCGATCATATCGAGGTGATTTCCGGCGCGACCTCGCTGTACGGCGGCGGCAGCACCGGCGGCCTGATCAATATCGTCACCAAAAAAGGACAACAGGAACAGCAGGTCGAGTTGCAGGTCGGCGGTAAAACCGGCTTTGGCAGCCATAACGATCACGACGAGAACGTGGCGGCGGCGGTCAGCGGCGGCAACGACAATGCCTCTGGGCGCCTGTCCGTTTCTTACCAGCGCTATGGCGGCTGGTATGACGGCAAAGGCAATGAGGTATTGATCGACAATACCCAAACCGGCCTGCAGTATTCCGATCGCCTCGACGTGATGGGCACCGGCACCCTCAACATCGACGATCATCAACAGCTGCAGCTGACCACCCAATACTACAAAAGCCAATCCGACGGCGATCACGGCCTGTTCCTGGGAGAGAACTTTGCGGCGGTGACCGGCAATGCCAAGGCATATAACAGCGGTAACTTAAACTCCGATCGCATCCCCGGCACCGAACGACATCTCATCAACCTGCAGTATTCCAACACTGATTTCCTCGGCCAGGATTTGGTGGCGCAGGTCTACTACCGCGACGAAACGTTGACCTTCTACCCGTTCCCGACGCTGGCGGGCAAAGCGCCGAACTATTACGTCAGCAGCATTGGCGCTTCGCAGCAAAAAACCGATTTCTACG
Organism: Serratia nematodiphila DZ0503SBS1; assembly: GCF_000738675.1. Taxonomy (NCBI): domain Bacteria; kingdom Pseudomonadati; phylum Pseudomonadota; class Gammaproteobacteria; order Enterobacterales; family Yersiniaceae; genus Serratia; species Serratia nematodiphila. Next base: position 757,084 of record NZ_JPUX01000002.1, read on the forward strand.
GTGGCAAGCTGACGTTAAACAGCAAACCTGTCGACGCACTGACGCTGACTTACGGCATTGACGCCGAGCATGAAAGCTTCAACGCCAACCAGCAGTTCTTCAACCTGGCGAAGGCTCAGCAGTCGGGCGGCATGACGCTGGAGAACGCTTACAGCACCGGCCGCTACCCGAGCTATACCACCAGCAACCTGGCGTCGTTCCTGCAGGCCAGCTACGACATCAACCCGATCTTCACCCTGAGCGGCGGCGTGCGTTATCAGTACACCGAAAACAAGATCGATGACTTCGTCGGTTATAACCAGCAGCAGGCAATCGCCACCGGCGCCGCGACGTCCGCCGACGCTATACCGGGCGGGAAAACCGACTACAACAACGCGCTGTTCAATGCCGGCCTGCTGGCGCACCTGACCGAGCGCCAGCAAACCTGGTTCAACTTCTCTCAGGGCTTTGAGATCCCGGATCCGGGCAAATATTACGGTAACGGCACCTACGCGTTGAACGGCGGACATTACCAGTTGCTGAAGAGTGTCAACGTCGGCGACTCCAAGCTGGAAGGCATCAAGGTCAATGCCTACGAGCTGGGCTGGCGCTATACCGGCGATAACCTGCGCACGCAAATCGCCGCCTACTACTCGCTGTCCGACAAGAGCATCGCCATCAACAAAACCGACATGACCATTAACGTCAATGCGGATAAGCGGCGCATCTATGGGCTGGAAGGGGCGGTGGACTACTTCTTTGAAGACAGCGACTGGAGCGCCGGCACCAACTTCAACGTTATCCGATCCGAAACCAAGGTCAACGGCGAATGGAAGAAGCTGGTGGTCGATACCGCCAGCCCATCGAAAGTCACCGCTTATGTCGGCTGGGCGCCGGGCGACTGGAATCTGCGTTTACAGTCGCAGCAAACCTTCGACGTGTCGGACGATGGCGATTACACCAAGGCCAATTCCACCCAGGGGCGCAAAATCGATGGCTACAACACCCTCGATTTCCTCGGCAGCTATACCCTGCCGGTAGGGAAAATCAGCTTCAGCGTGGAAAACTTGCTGGACAAGGAATACACCACCGTTTGGGGCCAACGCGCGCCGATCCTGTACAGCCCGACCTACGGATCGCCTGAGCTGTACAGCTATAAAGGCCGCGGACGCACCTTCGGCTTGAACTATTCGGTGTTATTCTGAGAATAAGGGGCCGGTCTGCCGGCCCCGTTCATTGGGCCGCGCCGTTTTTCAGAGAACGGAAACGACGAAGCCCTGAGTTATCGCTAACTCAGGGCTTCTGAATAGTGGCGGAACGGACGGGGCTCGAACCCGCGACCCCCTGCGTGACAGGCAGGTATTCTAACCAACTGAACTACCGCTCCGCGCCATTCCCTCTTGCGGGGGAACGAGGCGCATATTACGGACGCCTCTCGGTTCCGTCAACGCCTTTTTCTCCGCAAATGAACCGTTTGCACAGTTTTTCAACGAAGATTCATCCGGTGAGGTTTTTTCACGCAAAAACGCCGTTATTCCGCCGGCGCTCCGCGCCACAGGCAGCTACCGCCCTTCTTCGCCACCAGATCCAGACGCGCCTCATGCGCCTTCACTTCTTCGTCGCTGGCGTAGACCACTTTCATCGCCGTCGCCGGGCGGACAATGCGTTGTATTTCTTGCGCGGCGTCATTTTGCTGGGTATCCCCCTCCATCTGGAACGCTATCGAGGTCTGACCGCCGGTCATCGCCAGATAAACTTCCGCCAGGATCTCGGCATCGAGCAATGCGCCGTGCAGCGTACGCTTGCTGTTGTCTATCTCATAACGGCTGCACAAGGCATCGAGGTTGTTGCGCTTGCCCGGGAACAGGCGACGCGCCATCAACAGGCTGTCGGTGATGGTGCAGAAGGTCTCGGTCTTCGGGATGCCCTGCTGCAACATGCGGAATTCGTGATCCATAAAGCCGATATCGAACGCCGCGTTATGGATCACCAGCTCGCCGCCGCGGATAAAGTCGAGGAACTCCTCGGCAACCTGATCGAAGGTCGGCTTGTCGGCCAAGAAGTCGTCGCTGATGCCGTGTACGCCGTAGGCTTCCGGATCCACCAGCCGATCCGGCTTGATGTATACGTGGAAGTTGCGCCCGGTCAGGCGGCGGTTAATCACCTCCACCGCACCGATTTCGATGATGCGGTGCCCTTCGTAGTGCACCCCAAGCTTGTTCATACCGGTGGTTTCGGTATCGAGGACAATCTGTCTGGTGGTTGTAGAGATCATATTGCAGTGCTCACAGCGCTCGTTTATGTCAGACTTGGCTTTTATAAAACTGATAGGAAGAGTCTACCAGAGATGCTCAAACAGGTAGAAATTTTCACCGACGGCTCCTGCCTTGGCAACCCTGGCCCCGGTGGCTACGGCGCGATACTGCGCTATAAGCAGACGGAAAAAACCTTCAGCGAAGGATTCCGTCTTACCACCAATAACCGCATGGAAATGATGGCGGCGATCGTGGCGCTGGAAGCGCTGACCGTGCCCTGCGCCGTGACGCTCAGCACCGACAGCCAGTACGTGCGCCAGGGCATCACCAGCTGGATCCATAACTGGAAGAAACGCGGTTGGAAAACCGCCGACAAAAAACCGGTCAAAAATGTCGATCTGTGGCAGCGGCTGGATCAGGCCATTCAGCGCCACGAGGTGAAATGGGAATGGGTCAAGGGCCACGCCGGCCATCCGGAGAACGAACGTTGTGACGTGCTGGCGCGCGAAGCGGCCGGTAAACCGACGCAGGAAGACGTCGGTTACCAACCGGAAGCCTAAGGCAGCTTGCGATAGCTCTTGGTCGCGCCCACCGCGCGGCTGAGAGACGGCTTTCTCGCCCCCAGTTTCATCGGCGTGGGCGTCAGCGGCAAGGTGCGCTTACGCGCCACAATCACGCTCATGCAGCCCAGCGCCGGCAAATGGGTGCATAAAAATTTGCCGCCCTTGCGGTGCCACGGCAGTACGTGAAAACGCGCCTGGTGCAACACCTCGTAATTCAGCAGGCTGAGCCAATCCAGCAGCCGCATCTGGGTAAACATGCGGCTGACATAGGGCTGGCGACGACGCAACCCGGGCGCCAGCTTGCCCAACCCCAGCAGGCTGAACGGATTGAAACTGCTGATGACCAACCAGCCGTCGTCGATCAACACCCTGTCCACCTCACGCAGCATGCGATGCGGATCGTCCGCATAGGACAGCGTATGCGCCAACAGGCAGGCATCTACCGACTTGGCGGCAAACGGCAGTTGATAAGCGTCGGCGACCACCTGCAGCCCTTCCCCCTCCAGCCCTACGTTAACCTGATGGGAGATTGCGCATTTATCCGTGGCCAGCTCAGCGCTGAGCATGCCCATCTTCAGCAGATGGAAACCGAACAGCTTGGGCCACCAGGGTTGCAACTGCCGTTCGAGCGCTTCACGATAGTACTCCCCCCACGGCAGCTCAGCCCAGGACTGCGGGCCGGTGAGCTTTTGTAGAGTATGGGCTGGTTTCATGATTTATTATCTTCTTTCAAGCCGTTGCCAACGAGAGGTACACCATGAATCTTATCAGCATTCCCGCCTTCCAGGACAATTACATTTGGTTATTGGATGACCGACAGGGGCGCTGCATTATCGTCGATCCGGGTGAAGCGCAGCCGGTGCTCGAGGCGCTGCAGCGCCTGCAGCTGGCGCCGGCGGCGATCCTGCTGACCCACCACCACCACGATCACGTCGGTGGCGTGGCGCAGATTGTCGCGCAGTACCCTGGCCTGGCCGTCTATGGGCCGCAGGAAACCGCGGACAAAGGCGCCAACCACATCGTCCATGACGGCGACACCTTTGATATCGATGGCCGCCAATACAGGACTATCGCCGTTCCCGGCCATACGCTGGGCCATGTGGCATTCTATAGTGCCCCTTATCTGTTCTGCGGCGACACCATTTTCTCCGCCGGCTGCGGCAGGCTGTTTGAAGGCACCGCCAAACAAATGTACGACTCATTTCAACAACTCGCGCAACTTCCCGATAACACCTTAATTTGCTGCGCGCATGAATATACTCTTTCAAATCTTAAGTTTGCGCGGGCTATTTTGCCGGAAGATCGAGAGATTGAAACATATCAACAACATGTTGAAGCGTTAAGGGCAAAAGGCCAAGCCAGCGTGCCGACTACATTGCTATTAGAGCGCAAAATTAACCTGTTTTTACGTTGCCATGACACTGATTTACAAAAGAAATTAGGCTTTAATTCACCACCGAAAAGCCTTCATTCAGTTTTTTCCGAATTACGCCTGCGGAAAGATAACTTCTAAGCTTTTAGTTGTGTTATTTGGCGAAGCAAAGTATTATTGCTCGTCTTTTAAGCAACTACATTGACACACACATGAAGGCTAAAGCGATATTTCTCGCCTCGGTCTTGCTAGTGGGTTGCCAGTCGTCCAGGCAGGACGCACCGGCGCCAGAACAGCATGCACAGAGTTTGTCTTCGGCTGGTCAAGATGGTGAAGCAGGAGAGTACACAGCAAATGGCCGAGCGAGCTCGGCGCGGTGGTTGGATAACAACAGTCCCGCCGCGCAACAGGACCTGTGGAACTTCATTAGCGACGAGCTGAAGATGGAGGTTCCGGAAAATTCCCGGATCCGTGATCAGAAAAGAAAGTACTTAAAAAGTAAGAGCTATCTCCACGATGTAACATTACGGGCAGAGCCGTACATGTACTGGATAGTCGGGCAGATTAAGAAACGTAATATGCCGATGGAACTGGTACTGCTACCCATAGTGGAGAGCGCTTTTGACCCACACGCCACGTCAAGTGCCAACGCCGCAGGGCTATGGCAAATCGTGCCGCAAACGGGTCGCAATTATGGTTTGAAAAACAATCAGTGGTATGACGGCCGACGCGATGTCGTCGCCTCGACAACCGCTGCGCTTAACATGATGCAGCGCTTGAACCGCATGTTTAACGGCGACTGGTTACTGACCGTAGCCGCCTATAACAGTGGTGAAGGCCGCGTGATGCAAGCGGTGAAGGCAAACAAACGCCAGGGTAAGCCAACCAATTTCTGGGCATTGTCGCTTCCGCGTGAAACGTCAATCTATGTCCCGAAAATGCTGGCGCTGAGCGACATCATCAAGAACAGTAAGAAGTACGGCGTGAAACTCCCGAAAACGGATGAAACCCGTGCGCTGGCGCGTATCGATGTCGGACAGCAGATCCAGCTGACTCAGGCGGCTGAGATGGCAGGGCTTTCAGTCACCAAGATGAAAGCGTATAACCCAGGCTACAAAAAAGGCGTTACGGCACCCAACGGGCCCCATTACATCATGGTTCCCAAAGGACATGCCGAGCAACTGAAAGACTCGCTGGCCGATGGCCAGATCGCCGTGACTCAGCCAACGACGCAGTTGGCGAAGAACAGCGGTTTGACCGGTGGCAGTTCGTATAAAGTGCGCTCCGGCGACACCTTATCGGGCATTGCCAAGCGGCTGAACGTTAAGACCAGCGATTTGCAGAGTTGGAACAACTTACGCGCCAAGAGCGCCATAAAAGTTGGGCAAACCCTGCAAGTGGCCAGCAATACTGGCAGTAACAGCAGTATCACCTACCAGGTTCGTAAAGGTGATTCGCTCGCCAGTATCGCACGTCGTCACGGCGTCGATATTAACGACGTGATGCGTTGGAATTCAACGCTCGCCAAAGGCAACCTGCAGCCAGGTTTGAAGCTGACCCTGTTTGTCGGCAACAAGCTAACGCCGGATACTTAAATGTTCGGCACAAAAAAAGCACCCTTCGGGGTGCTTTTTTATTAGCTGCGATTCACCATACCGGCGAGTCTTTCTCCGGATGAAACTCCACCAACAGCGGGTTGTGATCCGACGCGCTGGTCACCAGCACCGACGCCTCCACCACCCCCAGATTGCGGTAAAATACGAAATCCAGTGGACGACCGAAGGCCTTGCGGCGATGGTCGTCGGTGAAACTCACCTCGCGCAGCGCCATCTCTCCGGCGAAGTCATACAGCGCATTGATGCGCTTGCGGCTCCAGGCGTTGAAGTCCCCGGCCATGATCACCGGCCCCCGGTGACTGGCGATCTGTTCGCCTATCGGCCCCAACTGCTTGCTGTAGACGTCGACGCCCAGGCTAAAGTTCACCGCATGGATGTTCACCACCATCAACAGCTCGCCGTTGTACAGCGGATAAACGGTGATCAGGGCCGACTTGGACAGCCGCAGCAGCGGCTCTCGCTCGCGCAGCGGGCAACAGTAAACAGGATGAGCGGCCGCCAGCGTCATCACGCCGGAAGGGTGCTGCGGTAGCACAAAGGCCGGCACCTGATCGGCCGCCAGATAGTTGGCGGTAGCGTAGCTCACCAACTCTGGCGTGGTTTGCGCCTCTTGCAACAATACCAGCTGCGCGTCTTTGCCATGGTTTTTCAGCACCGAAAGCCAGTCGGCTCGCTGCTGTTTGAAAATATTCCACACCATAACGCGCAAGGCGCCGGTCGTCGGCAGCGCCGCCCCTGGCGGCAACGGCTGGTTAACGGCGCCAGGAAAGATTCGCTCAACTGGCTGACCTGCAACATACCTCATTGCATAAGTTCGTTTCGGCACGCGATTCGCCTATTACCCATTAACATGAAAACTGGCGATGAACACTCGCCAACGATGAATTGATTATACGCCTACCCTGCATAGAGGGCATGGCTTTTGCGGGCATCACCTTTTCAGTTATAGGGGCCGCCTGCAGCGATTTCAATCTTCTGACGGTATAGCTGTGTAAAGGTGAGGGGTAATAGGTGAAAAATGCGAAAAGGCCCGCAAAATGCGGGCCAGGCAGCAAGGGTTTTACGAATTAAGCCGTTTGCAGCTGAGACTTTTTATCCAGGCGGCCACTGAGGCTAACCAGCAACAATGCAACCACCACGATCAGCGCGCCAATCCAGGGGGTCTGCGCCAGCCCCAGTGAGGCAACAGTCTGGCCGCCAATCACCGAGCCGAGCGCAATGCCGATGTTGAACGCCGCGATGTTGAGACCGGACGCCACATCCACCGCATTTGGCGTGTATTGCGCGGCTTTCTGCACCACATACACCTGCAGCCCCGGCACGTTGCCGAAAGCGAACACGCCCATCACAATCACCGTCAGCAAAGCGGCAATACTGTGGCTGGCGGTAAACTGGAACACCAGCAACAAAACGGCCAGCGCGGCAAAGATAAAGCTCAACGCACGCACGGCCCCATGACGATCGGCCAGCTTGCCTCCCCAGATGTTACCCACCGCCACCGCGACGCCATAAGCCAACAGTATCCAGCTCACGGTCGGAGCAGAGAAGCCGGCCAGTTCCTGCATCATCGGCGCAAGGAAGGTAAAGGTCGTGAAGACCCCGCCGTATCCCAATGCGGTAATCGCGTAAATCAGCAGCAGACGAGGATGAGTCAGCACTTTCAGCTGTTCCCGCACGCCGGCGCTGCCCTGGTTCTTGATATTGCTCGGCACCAGAATAATGCTGGCCAGCGTGGCGACAGCGCCAATCAGAGAAACGGCCAGGAAGGTCTCACGCCAGCCAAACTGCTGGCCGATGAACGTCCCCAGCGGTACGCCGGTCACCAGCGCCACCGTCAGGCCACCAAACATGATGGCGATGGCGGAGGCCGCCTTCTCTTTCGCCACCAGGCTAGTGGCGATAGTGGAACCGATAGAGAAGAACACGCCGTGCGCCAGGCCGGTCAACAACCGAGCCACTACCAGCGATTCATAACTGGGTGACTGCCAGGCTAGCAGGTTGCCGAGAGTGAACAGCACCATCAGGCCAACCAGCAGCAGTTTGCGCGGTATACGGCTGGTCAGGGCCGTCAGCACCGGCGCGCCAATGGCTACGCCGAGGGCATAGATAGTCACCAGCAACCCAGCGGACGGTACAGTCACTCCCAACTGCTCCGCGATAGTCGGAATCAACCCGACAATCACGAACTCGGTCGTGCCGATAGCAAAAGCGCTGATGGTTAAGGCAAGTAATGCGAGTGGCATTTTTTACTCCGAAATAGCATTCAAGTTGATGACGGCTATTATCGGCCTATGCTTAAATGATAAAAATGCTCAAAATTTCAAATTAACTTTGCCATTGGAGCAAAAATGAAAGCAAACTCAGACGAGCTGATCACCTTTGTCACCGTCGTGGAAAGCGGCAGTTTCAGCCGGGCGGCTGAACGCCTGGAACAAGCGAATTCCGTGGTTAGCCGAACGGTGAAAAAACTGGAAAGCAAACTGGGCGTTACGCTGCTCAACCGCACCACGCGCCAAATCAGCCTGACTCAGGAAGGAGAGAATTACTTTCGCCAGGTGCAGAAGGTACTGAACGATATGGCCGCGGCAGAAAATGCGCTGATGGAAAGCCGTCAACGCCCGCAAGGCCTGCTGCGCGTCGACGCGGCAACGCCGGTGGTGCTGCACATGCTGACGCCTTTAGTGGCGGAGTTCCGCGAACGTTATCCTGAAATGTCGTTATCGCTGGTGTCTTCGGAAAACTTTATCAATTTGATCGAGCGAAAAGTGGATATTGCGATCCGCGTAGGAGAGCTGACCGATTCCACGCTGAAAGCGCGCAAACTGATGACCAGCTACCGGCATGTGCTCGCCTCCCCCGCCTATCTGGCTCAGCACGGCACGCCGCTAACGGTAGAAGATCTTGCACATCACTGCTGCATCGGCTTCAACGACCTGCCCAGTTTGAACCGCTGGCCACTGGCTTGTTCAGATGGCAGCCAGTTGGAAATCACTCCCGGCTTGACCACTAATAGTGGAGAAACCCAGCGCCATCTCTGTCTGCATGGCAACGGTATCGCCTGCCTGTCGGACTTTATGAGCGACGAAGATATCAAACGTGGAGATTTGGTTCCGATTCTGGTGGAAGCGACACTGCCGGTCGCCATGCCGATCAACGCGGTTTATTACAGCGACAGCGCCGTTAGCAACCGTCTGCGCAGCTTTATTGATTTTGTGAGTGAATACCTGAAACGATAAAAAAGGCGCCCTGATGGACGCCTTATGCTAACCACTGCGAGGAAAGATTAATCCCAGTTTGGCGCCAGGCCTTCCGGGCTAACCAGACGGCCGTTGCACTCCAGTGCGGCGATCTGCGCCATATCTTCGTCGGTCAGCATCAGTTGCTGTGCCAACAGGTTGCTCGCCAGGTTTTCACGTTTGGTCGAGGAAGGAATAACTGCATAACCCAGCTTCAATGCCCAAGCCAGGACAACCTGTGCAGGAGTTGCATTGTGACGAGCGGCGATGCTTTTAATCGTTTCATCCTGCAGCGCTTTGCCATAGGCCAACGTCATGTAAGAGGTGATGGCGATGCCGTGCTGCTGCGCGAATTCTACCACCTTGCGGTTCTGCAAGAACGGTGACAGCTCGATTTGGTTGGTGGCGATTTCATCGGCGCCAATCGCGTCAATCGCTTGCTGCATCAAGTCGATAGTGAAGTTAGATACGCCAATTTGGCGAGTCAGCCCCAGCTTTTTCGCTTCCAGCAACTCAGCCATAAATTCGGCAACTGGCACTTCGTCGTTGGGTGACGGCCAGTGGATCAGCGTCAGATCAACGTAGGAGGTTTGCAGTTTTTTCAAGCTTTCTTGCAGGCTTGGGATCAGTGTGCCTTTCGCCAGATTCGCGATCCAAATCTTGGTGGTGATGAACAGGTCTTCACGTTTCACGCCGCTGGCAGCGATAGCCTGGCCAACAGCCGCTTCATTTTCATAGATCTGCGCGGTGTCGATAGTGCGATAGCCCAGCTCAAGTGCAGTGCTGACAGAATCGATAACAACCTGATCCTGAAGGCGGAAAGTACCTAAACCAAATGCAGGGATGCTCATAATGTTTTCTCTCATTAACAGGTAGATGTGGTATGAGGAAGATTATGGCAACTTTTTTATTGATCAAAAACGCCTGGTTCGGCATAAGACTTTTGATCTAAAGGCAATAATATGGAGAAAGGCGAGGCGGTAAAGAGGAACAATTCCAGTCTGAAAAGCGCAAAATGCAGATATGAAAAAGCCCTGAGTCGAAACTCAGGGCTTATCAATTAAGTGGCGGAACGGACGGGGCTCGAACCCGCGACCCCCTGCGTGACAGGCAGGTATTCTAACCAACTGAACTACCGCTCCACCGATTCTTTTACGTTGTATCTTTCGATACCGGCAATATCGCGCTCTGCGACTTGCGCATTACCAGTCGTCACACTGATAACGTTTATTTGATGCCTGGCAGTGTCCTACTCTCGCATGGGGAGACCCCACACTACCATCGGCGCTACGGCGTTTCACTTCTGAGTTCGGCATGGGGTCAGGTGGGACCACCGCGCTATTGCCGCCAGGCAAATTCGTTTTGATCAACCCGCTTCATCGCTGAAGCCTGTCAATCCAATCTGTCAACAAGCTGAATATTGTCTCGGTCTCACCAAAACACCTTCGGTGTTGTAAGGTTAAGCCTCACGGATCATTAGTACTGGTTAGCTCAATGCATCGCTGCACTTACACACCCAGCCTATCAACGTCTTAGTCTTAAACGTTCCTTCAGGGGCCTTAAAGGCCCAGGGAAGACTCATCTTGAGGCAAGTTTCGCGCTTAGATGCTTTCAGCGCTTATCTTTTCCGCACTTAGCTACCGGGCAATGCCATTGGCATGACAACCCGAACACCAGTGGTGCGTTCACTCCGGTCCTCTCGTACTAGGAGCAACCCCTCTCAATCTTCCAACGCCCACGGCAGATAGGGACCGAACTGTCTCACGACGTTCTAAACCCAGCTCGCGTACCACTTTAAATGGCGAACAGCCATACCCTTGGGACCTACTTCAGCCCCAGGATGTGATGAGCCGACATCGAGGTGCCAAACACCGCCGTCGATATGAACTCTTGGGCGGTATCAGCCTGTTATCCCCGGAGTACCTTTTATCCGTTGAGCGATGGCCCTTCCATTCAGAACCACCGGATCACTAAGACCTACTTTCGTACCTGCTCGAGCCGTCACTCTCGCAGTCAAGCTAGCTTATGCCTTTGCACTAACCTCACGATGTCCGACCGTGATTAGCTAACCTTCGTGCTCCTCCGTTACTCTTTGGGAGGAGACCGCCCCAGTCAAACTACCCACCAGACACTGTCCTCACCCCAGATTATGGGGCCGAGTTAGAACATCAAACATTAAAGGGTGGTATTTCAAGGATGGCTCCACGCAGACTGGCGTCCACGCTTCAAAGCCTCCCACCTATCCTACACATCAAGGCTCAATGTTCAGTGTCAAGCTATAGTAAAGGTTCACGGGGTCTTTCCGTCTTGCCGCGGGTACACTGCATCTTCACAGCGAGTTCAATTTCACTGAGTCTCGGGTGGAGACAGCCTGGCCATCATTACGCCATTCGTGCAGGTCGGAACTTACCCGACAAGGAATTTCGCTACCTTAGGACCGTTATAGTTACGGCCGCCGTTTACTGGGGCTTCGATCAAGAGCTTCGCCTTGCGGCTGACCCCATCAATTAACCTTCCAGCACCGGGCAGGCGTCACACCGTATACGTCCACTTTCGTGTTTGCACAGTGCTGTGTTTTTATTAAACAGTTGCAGCCAGCTGGTATCTTCGACTGGCTTCAGCTCCATCCGCAAGGGACTTCACCTACATGCCAGCGTGCCTTCTCCCGAAGTTACGGCACCATTTTGCCTAGTTCCTTCACCCGAGTTCTCTCAAGCGCCTTGGTATTCTCTACCTGACCACCTGTGTCGGTTTGGGGTACGATTTAATGTTACCTGGAGCTTAGAGGATTTTCCTGGAAGCAGGGCATCAACTACTTCTGCACCGTAGTGCATCGTCATCACGCCTCAGGGTTAACATGCAACCGGATTTACCAGGTCACACCCCCTACACGCTTAAACCGGGACAACCGTCGCCCGGCTAGCCTAGCCTTCTCCGTCCCCCCTTCGCAGTAACACCAAGTACAGGAATATTAACCTGTTTCCCATCGACTACGCTTTTCAGCCTCGCCTTAGGGGTCGACTCACCCTGCCCCGATTAACGTTGGACAGGAACCCTTGGTCTTCCGGCGAGCGGGCTTTTCACCCGCTTTATCGTTACTTATGTCAGCATTCGCACTTCTGATACCTCCAGCAACCCTCACAGGCCACCTTCAACGGCTTACAGAACGCTCCCCTACCCAACAACGCTAAGCGTCGCTGCCGCAGCTTCGGTGCATGGTTTAGCCCCGTTACATCTTCCGCGCAGGCCGACTCGACCAGTGAGCTATTACGCTTTCTTTAAATGATGGCTGCTTCTAAGCCAACATCCTGGCTGTCTATGCCTTCCCACATCGTTTCCCACTTAACCATGACTTTGGGACCTTAGCTGGCGGTCTGGGTTGTTTCCCTCTTCACGACGGACGTTAGCACCCGCCGTGTGTCTCCCGTGATAACATTCTTCGGTATTCGGAGTTTGCATCGGTTTGGTAAGCCGGGATGGCCCCCTAGCCGAAACAGTGCTCTACCCCCGAAGATGAGTTCACGAGGCGCTACCTAAATAGCTTTCGGGGAGAACCAGCTATCTCCCGGTTTGATTGGCCTTTCACCCCCAGCCACAAGTCATCCGCTAATTTTTCAACATTAGTCGGTTCGGTCCTCCAGTTAGTGTTACCCAACCTTCAACCTGCCCATGGCTAGATCACCGGGTTTCGGGTCTATACCTTGCAACTAGTCGCCCAGTTAAGACTCGGTTTCCCTACGGCTCCCCTATACGGTTAACCTTGCTACAAAATATAAGTCGCTGACCCATTATACAAAAGGTACGCAGTCACACCACGAAGGTGCTCCCACTGCTTGTACGTACACGGTTTCAGGTTCTATTTCACTCCCCTCGCCGGGGTTCTTTTCGCCTTTCCCTCACGGTACTGGTTCACTATCGGTCAGTCAGGAGTATTTAGCCTTGGAGGATGGTCCCCCCATATTCAGACAGGATGTCACGTGTCCCGCCCTACTCATCGAACTCACGACCTGTGCATTTTAGTGTACGGGGCTATCACCCTTTGCTGCGCGACTTTCCAGACGCTTCCACTAACACACAAGCCGATTCAGGTTCTGGGCTCCTCCCCGTTCGCTCGCCGCTACTGGGGGAATCTCGGTTGATTTCTTTTCCTCGGGGTACTTAGATGTTTCAGTTCCCCCGGTTCGCCTCATGCCACTATGTATTCATGACATGATAATGTGTCGAAACACACTGGGTTTCCCCATTCGGGTATCGCCGGTTATAACGGTTCATATCACCTTACCGACGCTTTTCGCAGATTAGCACGCCCTTCATCGCCTCTGACTGCCTAGGCATCCACCGTGTACGCTTAGTCACTTAACCTCACAACCCGAAGATGTTTCCATCGTTCGCGCTGCAAACATTTGAGAGACTCTATGACAGGTTACTCTTTATCCCGGCACTTCTACGGAGGGATAAATTTCAGCCGTCATGTTTCAATTTTCAGCTTGTTCCAGATTGTTAAAGAGCAAAATACTTCGCAGCATACTGTCGCCAATATACTCTGAAGTATTGAAATACCGGACTATATGGTGGAGCTAAGCGGGATCGAACCGCTGACCTCCTGCGTGCAAGGCAGGCGCTCTCCCAGCTGAGCTATAGCCCCATACAGTCACGCGCAGTACCTTTTCCACTTCATGAGAAGTGGTAGGCCTGAGTGGACTTGAACCACCGACCTCACCCTTATCAGGGTGCGCTCTAACCACCTGAGCTACAAGCCTATAAAGGTATTTCTGCTCGTTACTTTCTATCAGACAATCTGTGTGAGCACGCCACGCGAACTAATATCTTTAGGTAAGGAGGTGATCCAACCGCAGGTTCCCCTACGGTTACCTTGTTACGACTTCACCCCAGTCATGAATCACAAAGTGGTAAGCGCCCTCCCGAAGGTTAAGCTACCTACTTCTTTTGCAACCCACTCCCATGGTGTGACGGGCGGTGTGTACAAGGCCCGGGAACGTATTCACCGTAGCATTCTGATCTACGATTACTAGCGATTCCGACTTCATGGAGTCGAGTTGCAGACTCCAATCCGGACTACGACGTACTTTATGAGGTCCGCTTGCTCTCGCGAGGTCGCTTCTCTTTGTATACGCCATTGTAGCACGTGTGTAGCCCTACTCGTAAGGGCCATGATGACTTGACGTCATCCCCACCTTCCTCCAGTTTATCACTGGCAGTCTCCTTTGAGTTCCCGGCCGAACCGCTGGCAACAAAGGATAAGGGTTGCGCTCGTTGCGGGACTTAACCCAACATTTCACAACACGAGCTGACGACAGCCATGCAGCACCTGTCTCAGAGTTCCCGAAGGCACCAATCCATCTCTGGAAAGTTCTCTGGATGTCAAGAGTAGGTAAGGTTCTTCGCGTTGCATCGAATTAAACCACATGCTCCACCGCTTGTGCGGGCCCCCGTCAATTCATTTGAGTTTTAACCTTGCGGCCGTACTCCCCAGGCGGTCGATTTAACGCGTTAGCTCCGGAAGCCACGCCTCAAGGGCACAACCTCCAAATCGACATCGTTTACAGCGTGGACTACCAGGGTATCTAATCCTGTTTGCTCCCCACGCTTTCGCACCTGAGCGTCAGTCTTCGTCCAGGGGGCCGCCTTCGCCACCGGTATTCCTCCAGATCTCTACGCATTTCACCGCTACACCTGGAATTCTACCCCCCTCTACGAGACTCTAGCTTGCCAGTTTCAAATGCAGTTCCCAGGTTGAGCCCGGGGATTTCACATCTGACTTAACAAACCGCCTGCGTGCGCTTTACGCCCAGTAATTCCGATTAACGCTTGCACCCTCCGTATTACCGCGGCTGCTGGCACGGAGTTAGCCGGTGCTTCTTCTGCGAGTAACGTCAATTGATGAGCGTATTAAGCTCACCACCTTCCTCCTCGCTGAAAGTGCTTTACAACCCGAAGGCCTTCTTCACACACGCGGCATGGCTGCATCAGGCTTGCGGCCCATTGTGCAATATTCCCCACTGCTGCCTCCCGTAGGAGTCTGGACCGTGTCTCAGTTCCAGTGTGGCTGGTCATCCTCTCAGACCAGCTAGGGATCGTCGCCTAGGTGAGCCATTACCCCACCTACTAGCTAATCCCATCTGGGCACATCTGATGGCAAGAGGCCCGAAGGTCCCCCTCTTTGGTCTTGCGACGTTATGCGGTATTAGCTACCGTTTCCAGTAGTTATCCCCCTCCATCAGGCAGTTTCCCAGACATTACTCACCCGTCCGCCGCTCGTCACCCGGGGAGCAAGCTCCCCTGTGCTACCGCTCGACTTGCATGTGTTAAGCCTGCCGCCAGCGTTCAATCTGAGCCATGATCAAACTCTTCAATTAAAAGGCTTGATTTGCTTCCACTCGAGAAGCGATGCTCAAAGATTTACTGCATGAATTTTTACTTCAGTTAGTCACTCTTCAAGACTTGATATTTTTTGCATCCGAAGATGCTGGATATCGTCTTGTGGAGTGCCCACACAGATTGTCTGATAAATTGTTAAAGAGCAGCGCCGAGAAACTCATCGGCGCGGGCTGCGTATACTACGCTTTTCGCCCGGAGAGTCAAGCGTTTATTTCGCTTTCTTCTCGCTGACCCGGCGGCTTGTCAGTCGTTGTCCCGGTCAGTGGAGGCGCATTATAGGGAGTTCTCGGCGAGCCGCAACCCCTAATTGCAAAAAACTTTTCAAGCGCTCAAATAATCACCAAAAACGCCTTTTTAGGATGTTTATTAGTCGAAAAACACCGGTTTTAGCACAGTAATAGCGGCAACCTCTGTAAATAGGGACAAACGAAGATAAAGAAGAAGATAAAGAAAAGGGAGCGGTCACCCGCTCCCTTTCATCTTAATAGGCTTAATTGCCGTTATTGGCGTGCAACGATATGGTTGTTTTCCACATCCAGCGTCACCAGCTTGCCGGGGATCAGCTTGCCGGACAGGATTTGCTGCGCCAACGGGTTCTCGATCTCCTGCTGAATAGCACGTTTCAACGGACGCGCACCATACACAGGGTCGTAACCGGTTTTGCTCAACAGTGCCAGGGCCGGTTCGGTCATGGTCACTTCGTAACCGCGCTCTTCCAAACGCTTGTACAGACGCGACAGCTGAATCTTGGCGATCGCAGCAATGTGTTTCTCGCCCAGCGGATGGA